>NZ_JAVJSQ010000005.1:377500-570842 GCF_040219335.1 Gimesia sp.
GCCATTATTGCGATTTTGATCGCGCTTCTGCTTCCCGCCGTACAACAGGCACGTGAAGCAGCCCGTCGCAGTACCTGCAAAAACAATCTGAAACAGCTGGGCCTCGCGTTTCACAATTATCACGACACCCACCGCGTTCTGCCCCCCGCAGCGATTAATCCTGGCAGTGCTAACTGCACGTCAGTTTTTTCCACCAATAACATCATGAATCACACCTGTTTCCAGATGATTCTGCCGTTCCTGGATCAGGCACCACTTTACAATCTCTATAACTGGTCGATTCCCAGTGGACCTGCCATGCATTCCAGCTGTGGACATACCGCGCCACCCACCACTGCTAACCAGTTTGGTCTGCTTGACTCAACGCTTCCGGTATTTATCTGTCCCTCTGAAAGTGGTAACCCGAAAGGCACCCAGAGCGCAGCAGGTAGCTACACCTCGAACGGTGCGCACCGTACCAGCTACGGAGTCGCCGCGAATCAGTATGACTCAGATAAAGTCAGCTCCTTCCAGGGGGACACCTACTCCAAAAAAGCCGCACTGGGCCTGAATGGATCAGCCAGAATTTCTGCGATCAAAGACGGAACCAGTAATACCATGCTCTTGATTGAAACTCCGTTCGAGAAAACGACCAGCGGTTCAGACGTCTATGTCGGCTTCGGTCCCTACTGGGATACATACACCCATACCAATTCCATCCGTCCCACCGGACAGGGGATTAATCGCCCCCGGAATGCAGCCTACAGCCAGCGGGTTTATGGTTGGGGCGCCGGTAGTTCACACACCGGTGGTGTGCATATTCTCCTGGCTGACGGAGCCGTCCGCTTCCTGAGTGAAAATGCCGACATGACTTCCGTCGTGCAGTCGCTGATTTCTGCCAGCGGCGGTGAAGTCATCGGCGAATTCTAATATTCAAAATGCTTTATCAATGTCCCGCTGCACCGTTCTGATACGGAGGCAGCGGGATTTTCGATTCAACGCTCCCTGAACTGCCATGTTTTCGATGACTGGCACTTATCAACGGCCATCGATCCGTTGACGCACGGGGAGTATATTCACTGAAAGACAGATGAAAGTCATGAAACACAGAGCGTTTGAGAAAAAAATCGTCGGCTGCCTGCTGGCAGTCGTAGCATTGACGGCTTGTTCCGGCGGCGAATCGCTGCCCGAACTGGCTACAGTAACGGGAACCGTGAGTCTGGATGGCAATCCACTGCCGGCGGCCAATGTACTTTTCCAGCCCCAGCAGGGAAAAACAGCCTTCGCGATGACCGATGAAAACGGAAAATTCGAATTGATGTATAACCAGGATGTCACTGGAGCAACTCCTGGAAATTATACCGTCAAAATTTCGAAAGAAAAAAATCCGGAAGAACCCGGCAATGAACTGCTTCCGGCCAAATACAACGAGCAGACAACTCTGAGTGCCGATGTCAAAGCCGATCAGGAAAACGATTTTCAGTTTGATCTGAAAACCAAATAATCAGATTCGCGTTTCTATTTTTTACAGATCCGGATTCAGCTCGTCAGAGTTGTTTCCGGATTTTGTAAAATCCGGTGATCGATTTCCAGGCCAGCGGGAGCACGCATAACCAGAGCAGGTAATTCAGTGTGCCCGGCAGGAAGTAAACATCAATGGGAATCCATGCATAGACCATAAACCGGGGACGAACCAGCCAGCTGTAGGGAATGGCCAGCGAACTGCGAATCATCGCGAAAACCACGACCAGCGTATAAAACAGCAGATACAAGCCCCCGACCGTGGCATGGACCACATCAAAATGAATCAGTGTAATCGTCGTAAAAGCAACGACTAACTGGTCTGCTGTCGTATCGGTAAATGAGCCGCGATTCCCCGCCGTTCCCATGAAACGGGCCAGGGGACCATCAATGCCGTCCAGCAGCAAATGCAAAAACAGCAGTCCCAGCGCAATCAGCCGCGCTCCTTCCCAGCTTTGCCCAAAAGTAAAGCAGAACCCGATGCCGCACAGCAGTGAGAGGCCGGTCAGCAGGTTCGGCGTGATCCCGGAGCGGACAAACAGCTTCAAAATCGGCAGAAAAAAACGCTGCCGGCGGGCCTGGGACGCGTCCATCAGCGATTGTTCGCCGCTGGCATAGACGGAGACGCGGGGCTGGGGGGCATTTTTTTGAGAAATCATTTCTGTGCGTTTCCTGACCAGGTCAACATCACCCCCCTGGATTCTGTTCGCACGATTCGATTCCCGGTTTCAGGTCTCCTCGCCTTCCTCGAACAGTTGATCCAGAGCGCCGGATGCTTTGACCTCTTCAAAATTTTGACGAAATACTTTTTCGGATTCCGGATCCAGCTGTGGTGGCTTGTCATGTTCCTGAATGTACTGGCTCATCTGTTCCAGTCTCGGATTCGCAAAGTAATGATCGCTCATGGCCAGGGACACAATCATTTCATCATCCGTCCGGGGCCGGGTCTGACATTGGTCGCAGGGCATGAACGAGCCAAATTTGATATGGCCGCATTGAAAGCAGACAGCTTTTGTCATGGCAACCTCGGGGATTCTCTCTATAAAAATTGATCCAGAGAGCGCGTCAGATTAATTATTGTAACCCCTGGTACCACAAACTTCAGGCAGAAACTCCCGAGATTTATTAAGTTTCCTTTTTATATGGTTCGCTTTTGATATGATAGATTCGTTTGAAGCGCGCAGAGATTGATATTTTTTAATTTAAATTGAGAGGGAACCATGGATCCGCACTCGTTTCAAAATCGGGGAAAAGGTCTTATCGCAGCGGCTCTGCTGCTGACACTCATTTTCGTTCCTGCAGGACAGGGGCGGGCAGAGAAAAAGACGGAAACCAAACCGTTTCCCGTCGTTCTCCAGAAACGCGTTGCCGATGACACGGGAAAATATCGTCCTGTCAAAGAAGCCTTCTACTGGAAACCGGAAGAGACAGCGATCATCGTCTGTGACATGTGGGACGATCATACCTGTAAACAGGCCGCCAAACGGGTTGCCGAAATGGCGCCCGCGATGAACGAAACACTCAAAGCGGCCCGGGATAAGGGAGTCTTTATCATTCATGCTCCCAGCGGACGTATGAATTTTTATGCCGATACCCCTCAGCGACAACGCGCCATCGATGCACCCTTTGTTCATGCACCTCTGGATTTCAAATGGAAATACTGGAATGACGAAAAAGAAGGGCAGCCGCTCGACTTCGTCCGGGCAGGGGGCTGTGGTTGTAAAGTGCCCTGCAAAGGCTGGGTTCCCGATGAAACCGGGCTGCGGCACTGGAAGGGCGAAAAAATTCCCTGGACCCGTCAGATCGCGACCATTGATATCGCTGACCAGGATGCCATCAGCGATAACGGCCAGGAAGTTTTTAATCTGCTCGAACAGAGGGGAATTGAGAATGTAGTTCTGATGGGCGTGCACACCAACCTGTGTGTCTGCGGCCGCCCCTTTGGATTACGACAGATGGTCTACCAGGGAAAAAATGCGGTTCTCTGCCGGGATCTCACCGATTCGCTTTTCCAGCAGAACGATCCTCCCATCAGTCATTTCCGGGGGACCGAACTGGTTGTGGAACATATTGAGAAAAAAATCTGTCCGACGATTCCCTCAACCACGTTCACCGGCAAGGCGGAATTTCGCTTTGATGAAAGTGCCACTCACTGATTTCGTTGATGAGACGGCGGAATCCTGACTGGCAACCTCCAGGCAGCGAAACGAATCGCTGCCCTCCTTCCTGATTTTTCTGGACAGTCTGCAAGATGCATACGCTTGATTATGGTGTTATTCTGGCTTACCTGCTGGTCTCCGTGGGCCTGGGGATCTATTTCGGTCGCAATCAGACCCGGCAGGAATTTTTTGCCGCCGGAAATTCGATGGGCTGGCTGCCCGTCGGTCTGAGTGTGATGGCGACGCTGTTTTCCGCCAACAGTTTCGTGATGTACCCCTCCATCGCATATGGCAGCGGTCTGCGGATCAGCCTGTTTCTGATTTCGATTTCACTGATGGCGCCGCTGGTGCTCTGGGTCTTCATTCCCATTTATGCCCGCCTCAAATGTCAGACCGCTTATGAATATCTGGAACGCCGCTATCATGTGTCGGTTCGTTCCCTGGCCAGCGGACTCTTTATCTTTCTCAGAATCGGCTGGATGGCTTCCGCAACCTATGCCGCCTCGGTCGTCCTGGCCAACGTGATGCAGGTCGATCAGACCATGGTCATCGTCGTCCTCGGCATCGTCTCCATTTTTTATACGATGCTCGGTGGTCTGCGGGCTGTGATGTGGACCGACGTGATGCAGTTCTTCATTTTCAGTCTCACAATTCTGCTGACACTTGGCCTGATTTTAAGCCAGACCGAGGGGGGCGTCTCGGGTGTCATTTCGACGTACTTCGAGGGACGCAGTAATGTGCTGATCGATTTCACTCCCTCGATGACACTGGAATACGGCAGTTGGGCGCTGCTCATCGGCCTGTTTCTGGAAGGACTTTCCGCATTTGGTGCAGACCAGGTTGCCGTCCAGCGCTACATCGCCGCCCGTTCCGAACGAACGTCCCAGATCGGTTTCATGATCAACATACTCGGGATGTGGACCGTAGTCCCTGGTCTGCTGGCCATCGGGATCGGACTGTACTCGCACTACCAGCACTTCCCCGAAGAGATGGTCTCAGTACTCGCCACAGAACTGGATGGGCAACTGCCTGATTGGCGCACGGACGGGGCACCTGGTGTGTCGGTTCCCGAATATTATCAGTCGTATCCTCAATATGTGGCCGAAGACATTCGGGCTCTGAATAAGCAGGACCAGGCACTGCCGCAATATGTCCGCCTGCATTTTCCTCCCGGGGTCATTGGTCTGTTTCTGGTGGCTTTAATGGCAGCAGTCATGTCGAGTATCGACTCGGGCATTCACTCTGTAACAACCGCGCTGATGGTCGATTTCCGCGATCGCCACATGCCACACTGGAAACCGGAGAACAATAAAACCGAAGTCCTGCAGGACCGGGCACTGGTCGTGCTGATCGGGATTCTCTCGGTGTTCCTTGCCTGTAATGTCGGCGAGATGGGGGACGTGTTTGCGATCGGTAAAAAAATGACCGCCGGTTTTGGGGGACCGTTACTGGCGGTCTTCGTGCTGGCCCTGTTTTTCAAGAATACGACAACTGCCGGCGTCTGGGTGGGAACCTTTGTGGGGGCGGTCATTACCATCGCCCTGATGTATCTTTACTCGGACTGGTTTTCGGTCTGGTACTGGCCCATCGGTTTTGGCTTGAGTCTGGTCATCGGCCTGGGCGTGAGCCTGGTCTCCAACCTGATTCACGGAGCTCCTTCCTCAAGGGACTCGAAAGAGGAACCGCTCACATTTTGGAATGTTGTGCGTAGTCATAAGACACTTTCTCAAAAATCCAGCGAGTAATCTGTCATGAAATTTTTAGAAATGACTGCCGTCGAACTTAAGAACGTGCCCCGCGAAGACACACTGGTGGTGCTTCCGATCGCCGCCGTCGAACAGCACGGCCCCCACATGCCGACCGGCACCGATCACTTTATCTGCACCGCGATTGCGGAAGCGGTAGAACAGAACCTGCCTGAATCGCTGCTGCTCCTGCCGACACAATGGCTAGGAGCCAGTCAGCATCATCTCCGCTGGGGGGCAACACTGACACCCCGCGTGGAAAATTACGAAACGCTGCTCTACGAGATCTGCGAGTCAGTACTGAATGACGGCTTCCAGCGCATTCTGATTCTTAATGGTCATGGCGGAAATATCGGACCGATGCAGACCGCGCTGCGTCGTCTCCAGGTTCATTACCCGGACTGCCAGTTGCTCGCGGCTTCCTACTGGTCTATCGCCGAACAGGAAATTGCAGCGCTGATGGAAGGGGAATGCAAAACAGTCGGACATGCCTGCGAGGCGGAAACGTCGCTGATCATGCATCTGCGTCCCGAACTCGTACACGCCGCCAAAATTGAGAACTTCAACGACTACGAACTCGACCTGCTGGACGGCGTCTATCATTGTCGCGATATGTTTCAGCGAACCAGCGCCGGGGCCACCGGCCGCCCGGATCTGGCGTCTCCGGAAAAGGGAGCCCAAATGTTTTCCGGAATCGTCGCACGGGTGACCGAGGTCCTGCAAGCCATCATTGCCAAACCGCTGACGTAGAAAGCATGCTTGGAGCGGAGTAAGTAAGTTGCTTACTGTGGAAAGTCGTTGGTATCAAAGCGGCTCAGTTCCAGAGCACGCTGCGGATCCAGAATCGAATTGCCCACATGCGTCGTGAAACCCAGCAGACAGTCTTTGCGTTTGAGGATTTCCAGGGTTTCCTGGTTGTAGGCACCATATGGATAGCACATGATCCAGTTATGAGTCGGGGCACCAATGCGGGAGAGGAACTGCAGAGAGCGATCGATTTCCTGTTCCTGAGTTCCCGCATCCACGGCATTCAGCCAGAAATGGTGGTACGTATGACTGCCGACATACATGCCTTCCCGAATCAGTTCTTTAAGATCGTCGGTCGTCATATAGAGTTCTTTGCTGAACTCCGCTTCCGTTTTGCCGACATACTTCTCAAACAGACTCGTCGTAATCTCCGAGCGTAATTCGAACGGCAGTTCCCGTTGCAGCATCCGCTTGAAGAAAATAACTTCCGCGGGATCATAGCGGCTGGGCTCGGAAAGTCGGTCTCTACATTCGGTGAGATACGCTTCCGAAAAATCACGCGTTCGCAGCTCGTCCAGCAGATCCCGGGAGAGCTGTTCCACATCGTCGGCGACTGCCAGGATGTAGTGAATCGCGTTGACATCCAGCAGCGTGTGGTCTTCAATTGGTTTCGCTGGCGGAAAAAAACAGGCACTCAGATTCCGTTTGACCAGTTCCGGCAAAACGTAATCATAGTGATCCCGATAACCGTCATCAAAGGTCAGCAGGCAGGCATTGTCCGGAAAATCAGCGGCGTCACCCGTCAGACAGGCGATTAACTGGTCAGCCGAGATGATTTCATACCGACTGCTTAAATAGTCCAGTTGCCGCTGGAATCCCTCAAATTCAAGCCCCTTAATCCCGGGGTAAGACGAATTCTGGATCTCCCGGACGTAATGGTACATGACCGTTACAAATTCGGCGTGCATGACAGAATCCGACTTGATTATGCGTTGACCGCTTCCAGCACGTACGAAGAGGAGTACGGAACCAGTTGATGGTTGGTAATCATCTTGTCCGAAGCGAAGCGCGCCATCTCTTTATGGATTTCAGAGATTTCAGCATCCTGCATCGTATTCACGGGGAAGGGATGGAAGTGCACCGGGTAGACCGCTTTCACGGTGAAACCAGCCTGATGCATTTTGTTCGCCAGGTCACTGGGGGTGAACTGGTAACGGGTATCAACGCCGATTCCGGTCAGCGGATGTTTGTCGGGCTGCACGTATTCCGATTTCAGATTGCGGATACACTCAACGGCTTCTGCCTGGGTTTTGCTGGTATGCAGGGCAATCGCTTCTTCGATCAGAGAATCCATGGTTCCCAGTTCATGTTCGATCCGGGTGAACTCGTTGATCGAGTGCACGTTGAACAGACGGTTGCGAGAACCGATGGCAATCGAACCACCCGGATTACAGATGGTTTTCAGGAAGGCCAGAAACTGTTCCAACTGTCCCAGCGAGATATATTCGATAAAACCCTGGGCACTGATCACATCATATTTGGTTTCCGGTTCAAAAGCGAAAATGGATCCACACTGAAACTCGGCACCAGCAGAAGCCTGCTGATTATTCTCTTTGGCGATTTCGATCATGTCTTCTGCAAAGTCGATGCCCTGCGCCTGCCAGCCTTTCTGTGAAGCTTCAATTGCCAGCTGACCGGTACCGCAGCCCACGTCCAGCAATGCGGAACCAGCAGGATATTTCTTCATGGTTTCGAACACAGCCTGATGGCGGTTATGAATCGTGCTGTAGACTTCGTCCTCCGTTTTGGCCTGCCAGGCTTTGGCGTGTGATTTGAAGAAACGGTAAGTCTGATCCTGCTGCGCTTGTAATGTCATAATCGTATCCTGTTCGATTTACTGGTCCGATCGCCCCACGGATGACTCCGGCAGCGATTTGAGATTCTGTTAGCGGTTGGCTTAGTTCTTCCAGGTATGAGTTCAACGAAATTTCAGATAAAGTTCCGGTCTCGGTCAGGCAGCGCTCTGATGTGATCCAGACTCGATGGCCTGGATCACGACTTCTGCAATCCGCTGAGGGCAGTTACCATCACAGTTCCAGGCCTCGCGGATCTGTTTTCCTCTTTCCTCTTGCGCCTGTCTCGTTTCTTTCTGTATTGCCTTTAACGTTTCCACGCCTTCCTCAACCGTGATGGACAGGCTGCTCCAGTCATACAGGCTCAACGGAATCGCGTGTGTCGAATAATCGCGATCGGTATGAAACAGGGCGACCTGCCTGCCCAGTAACGCGGCTTCTACAGCGACCGTTGATTTGTGAGTGATCAACGCATCGCAACTGTCGATGGCGACCGGTAAAGCCGTTTTGTCATCGACAAATGCGGACGAGCCCAACCGGGCGATCACGTTGTCCGCCAGTCGGGTGTCGCCGTTCGGATGCGGCCGGAGTGCGATTTTGAGTTCGGGTTTGTCGGGCAGTACCCGTTCCAGGCTGCCGACAATCAGTTCTTCTTTTTCATCCCAGACCGGCTTCATGGCAAACAGCGCCAGCAGATCTTCAGAACCAATTCCGTGTGCTTTGCGCCAGTCTGCGGCCTGGCTGGTGTTTTCTGAAAACTGGTGTACCCAGTCAAAATTTGGATTGCCGGTAACCCGCAAGGCTTCCGGTCGGATACCACGCCGAATCAGGTTGTCGGCTGCCTGCTGAAAAGGAACACAGACATAGTCGGCGGGAATATCGTTATGGGATCCCAGACCAAACAGATCGAGAACACCGACAGAAGGGACGCCCCGTTCGGCAGCAACCTGGATCGAAGCGAGTTCGGCCCGTGGCGAATTCGTCGTCAGCACAACATCCGGCTGTAAGGCGTCAAAAAAACGACGCATCGGTCCGCGGGGGAGAAACGCCTGTCTGCCTTGCTGTTGGAAGGCCTCGCGGGCACCCTCTTCGCCCAGCTGATCTTCCAGATCGGCGTAGGATAATCCCAGGTAGGCGATCGATTCTTCCAGCGAATTGACCTTACCCGGCTGATGCATTTCGCCTGCCAGACGGGCACCGTGATTGCGGGCCCGTTCTTCATCCGACCTCAGAATGTCTTTAAAGCCCAGGGGAGAAAACCCAGCATTCCGCAGCGCAGCGGCTGCGGTGGTCAGCCCGACAACCTGCACGTCATAGCCAACCGACTGCAGGTATTTGAGCACGGGGATCAGCATGAGCACATGCCCGCCTCCATAGCTGACTGCGAGAACTCGTCTGGATTGTGTGGGGCCAGGAAGCATAAATAAGCTAAATCTATCCGAATTTTATGACTGTAATCGAGTAATCTAACCCGGTTTGCGAACTGTCGGATTAACTTTGATCTGCTTAATTCTGTCAAGACGAATTCCGGTCAGGCAGTCAATCGAGCTGCTTCTGACTGAGTGTTCAGGTGTGGGGTAGGTTTTGGCAACTTTTTCACTTTTCCACGTTAATATTCGGTTTGGGAGCGAAAATTGCTCTTCCGCAATCAGCCGACAATGTCGAGAATACGCGACCCGGATGGGATCCGGTAAAAATACGTGAACAGTAGCAGCAGACGAAAGGATTCGTAATGTGTGGGATTATCGGTGGGTATGATCGTGAGCGACGCCCATTCGGAACTGCATTAGCGGAACAGGCATGTGAACGGATGCGGCATCGAGGCCCCGATGATCGGGGCTGGTTCGAAGCAGAGGGCATGCTCGTCGGCAATCAGCGCCTCTCGATCCTCGATCTCGCGGGCGGACACCAGCCCATGTTTTCCGACGATCGGCAGATCGTCGTCGTGCAGAATGGTGAGATCTATAATTTCAAAGAGCTGGCCCAGGGACTGCACTGCAAAACCACCTGCGATACCGAAGTCATTCTGCGCCTCTACGAACGGGACGGGGAAGCTTTTGTCAAACAGCTGAACGGCATGTTCTCGATTGCCATCCTCGATCTGCGCAAACAGAGTCTGTTGCTCTACCGGGACCGCATTGGGCAGAAACCACTCTATTTATATGACGATGGCAAGCGACTGATGTTTGCCTCGGAAATCAAATCCCTGTTTGCGATGGGCGTCAAAGCCGAAATGAACTGGGAAGGTTTCGATGCCTACCTGACCTACAATTTCGTGCCGCCGCCAATCACACTCTATCAGAACATCACCCATCTCATGCCCGGGCAGATGCTCAAGATCAGTCCGCAGGGAACCGAACAGAGTTGCTGGTGGAACCTGGCTGACAGCCCCGTTGAGTGTCGTACGGAAGAATCCTGGTGCGAAGAAATTATTGAAACCTTACGGTCGGCGGTACAGATCCGCCTGCGGGCCGATGTACCTCTCGGTGCATTTCTCTCGGGTGGCATCGACAGTTCTTCAGTCGTCTCGTTAATGAGTCGCGAACTGCCTCATCCCGTACAGACTTTCTGTATCGGCTTTAACGATCCCCGTTTTGATGAATCCATTTATGCCCGGGAAGTGGCAGAGCTCTGCGGTACCAGTCATACCTGTGAAGTATTGAATCCCAACCTGACTGCCAGCTGGCCGTTGACCGTCTATCACAATGACCAGCCGCACGGCGATGTCTCATTCATGCCGACACACCGCGTCAGTTCACTGGCCCGCAGGTCGGTTAAAGTGGTGCTGACCGGAGATGGCAGCGACGAATTGTTCGCCGGTTACGACGTGCATCGCAATTTCTTCGCCGGACAGGACCTCACACTCCCTCGCGAACAGATCGAAAATGCGTATATCAGTGCGATCAGCCTGTTTCGTCCTTCGGAAAAACGGTCCCTGTATACCAGCGAAACAAGTCAAAAGCTCGCCTCCGCCGATGCGTCACAGTATGCCCGTACGCATCTGGCCGAGTTCCGACATCTGGATCCGATCAGCCAGGCCCTGGCCCTCGATACCAAACTGCTGCTACCCGGAAACAACCTGGTTAAACCCGACAAAATGGCGATGGCAGTCTCGCTCGAACCGCGGGCACCGTACCTCGATTATCGGATGGTTAACCTCGCCTTCCGGATACCCGGTGCCTTGAAGCTCCGCAATGGTATGACCAAATCGATCCTGAAAAAAGCCTGCGAAAAAATACTGCCCCAGAGCATTATTTACCGTAAAAAACAGATGTTTACAGTTCCCATTGGCGAATGGTTCAAACGGGAGCTGGCCCCCTTTGTGAATGAAGTTCTGCTCTCGCCACGTTCGCTGGAGCGGGGAATCTTTCAGCCGGATCGCGTCGGCGAAATGATCCGCGATCACCAGTCGGGGCGGATGAATCACACGCGCACGCTGCGGGCGCTGCTCGCGTTCGAAATCTGGCAGCGCACTTTTATTGATACCATGTTCGATCATGCACCGACGTATGCAGAACTGGGTATCCAGAGTTCGGTCGAGCTGGAGGCGGTGCCCAAACAGGCCGCTTGATTCTCGTATTCAAACACCATTATTTCGGAACAGGTCAGACTCATGGATGAGCAACGCCTATCACAATCAACGAGTCACTCTGCTGCCCGCCAGTCAGGAGGTCCTCACTTTGATCCCCGAAACATGCCTGCAGAACCGACCGTGGTTTCTCACGAGGCTCGCACGGGTTATTTCTGGAAACGCCCCGCAGATTTCATGCTGAGTGGCCTGGCCCTGGTGGCATTGGCCCCGCTGTTTCTGGTGATCTCTTTGCTGATTAAACTCACTTCTCCCGGTCCGGTCTTTTTCCGTCAGCAGCGACTGGGGCTTAACGAACGACCATTCTCGATTTTCAAGTTTCGCTCGATGCGTGCCGGCTCCGATAAGACGGGAGCCCAGTTCACCTCTGCCAACGATGCCCGCGTGACGGGGATCGGTAAGTTGATTCGCAAGACCAGCCTCGACGAACTGCCTCAATTAATCAATATCTTTCGCGGGGAGATGAGCCTCATCGGACCGCGTCCTTATATCGGATTTGAACTGGAAAACGCCACACCTGATGAACGCCGCAAACGGGCCAGTGTCCGTCCCGGCGTCTCAGGGCTGGCGCAGGTCTCCGGACGCAGCAGCCTGTCTCAACAGGCGGTCATCGATTATGACCTGCAATACGTGGGGCAATGCAGTCTCAAGTATGATATTCAGATCCTGATACAGACGATTCGCAAAGTGATTCGCTGTGAAGGAACTAACTGAGACTCGTAAAACGTTGATTAATGAGCAGAGCAGGATGCCGGGAGGAGGTTGTCTGCTGTTCAGGCGTGAAAAATTAGTATCGCACGGAATTTACATTCCTGCTATTGATAAACCTGAACTGCTGCAGACTATTGCCTCTCTGGACTCCTGGTGTGATTGTTCCTGATACGATAATAATAGAAGCAGTCTGACGGAATCTGAATTTATGCATATTTTTGAGGGTCTTCCAAGCCAGTTAGACTCCGGTCCGGTGATGCAGCTGAAACGCTCAACGTTCCAGGAGCTTTCATTTCGCACCGGGCTCTGGTTCGCGCTGGGCGTCGGCTTTGCGATTCCGATCTCCACCAGTCTGACCTCAGCGTTCAGCGTGGGAGTTGTAATCTGCTGGTTTCTTTCGGGACAGTATCGGGTAACCTTCGAGCTGCTCCGAACATACCGGGTCGCCACGGTTTCACTGATCCTGTTCTGCACCCTGGCAGTGGGGTTGCTCTACACGCCCCAGACCCTCTCACTGGCTACCAGGAACCTGTTTAAATACCGTCAGTTTCTGATGATTCCGATCTACCTTTCCTTCTTTCTCGACAGTCGAGTCCGCCTGCGCGGCATTCGCATGTTTGAGTTGGCCCTGCTGCTGACACTGGCTGTCTCCATGTTCTGCTGGATGTTTGGCATCGAATGGGATGTCCCTTCGCACGATCATGCCATCTTCAAAAACCGGATCACCCAGAACATTTTAATGTCGTTTCTGGTCTATCTTTCTGCCTGGCGGTTTCTGGAGAAACCCCGCAAAAACTGGTTCTGGGGCGCTGTCCTGCTGATTGCGACCGTAAATGTTCTGTTAATCGTACCGGGCCGTTCGGGCTATCTGGCGGTCGGCGTGCTGATTGGCGTGTTGATGTACCAGAAGCTGGGATATAAGGGGATTCTTCCCGCGGGCGCCTGCGTACTGGTCATCGGCATGATCTGTTATCAGTCTTCAGATCGCTTTCAGAGACGCATCGATCTGGTGATTTCCGAGATCCGAAATTACCACCAGACGCAGGATCATGCCAGTGGCGTTAACCTGCGGATTGAGTTCCTGTTAAATGGCCTCGAACTGGCACAGTCCAGCCCGATCTTTGGTTCCGGAACGGGGAGTTTCGCTATCCGTTACGACCAGTTGATGGAGCAGAAGGGGCAGATGGTGACAGCGAACCCGCACAACGAATATGTGATGCTGCTGGTCCAGAATGGAGCGGTGGGAGTTGGTTTGTTTCTGCTGTTGTTCTGGTTCTGCTGGCGGTCTACCCGAGGCCTCTCCGGACTGGAACCAGCGTTTGCTCAGGCGGTTGTGGGAGTGTACATGATCGTCTGTCTGGTAAATTCGCTGATGCTGGATACCACCGAGGGAGGGCTGTTTGGTTATCTGATGGGCCTGACCTGTGCAGCCGGGGTCTCCGCGAGAGGAGCCAGCCTGGGATCGCCACCTGTTGAAACAGATGCCGACGCTCCGGACAGTCAGGCTGAAACCCTGCAAAATGCCGCCTGATCCCCGGCAAAACTCCTCTGCGCGACTCACGTCTCAAGCCGGGATCGTTTCCACCTTTACACAAAAAACAGGTTGAAATATGATCCCTGCGCAGTGAATTCGCAGGAATTTTCAGACTGTCAGAGCCGTGGAATGGATGCAAAATACCGCGACTGCTCTGACTTGAAGCGCTAATCAGGAAGGGGGGCCAGGGATGGCCGGTGCAGTTGGCTTAATCACGGCTCGAGGAGGCTCCAAGGGAGTCCCCCACAAAAATATCAAGGAACTGGCAGGCAAACCATTGATCGCCTGGACAATCGAGGCGGCGCTGGCCAGTCAGGAGCTGGACCGGGTTGTGGTCTCTACAGATGACAAAGAGATCGCCTCCATCGCGCGGCAGTATGGAGCCGAAGTCCCGTTTCTGCGACCGCTCAGACTGGCCCTCGATGACTCCAGCCACGCCGATGTGGTCTTACATGCGATTGACTGGCTCGAAGAGCACGACCAGTTCGTCGCAGAATATGTGGTCATGCTGCAGCCGACGTCTCCGTTTCGCATCGCAGCCGACATTGACGGCGCACTCGACTTCGCCCGGCAGAAAAATGCAAAATCCGTAATTGGAATGATGCACGCACCCAGTCACCCGATCTGTATGCGTGGGATGACTGAGGACGGACTATTGGTCGAACTGACCGAACAACGGGATGAGTCACAGCTCCGCAGGCAGTTGCTGGAAGACGTCTATGCTTTTAATGGCGCCGTGTATGTTGTCCAGACAGAAGCGTTTCGTGAATCAAAAACCTTTCGGCCGGAAGGTGAGACCTACGGTTACCTGATGCCAACCGAACGATCATGGGAAATTGATACAGAGTGGGAATTCCTCGTCGCCAGCCTGTTGATGAAAAATCAGCTGCAGGTGGCACCCCGGTCTAAAGCCGCCTGAATTCTGTTCTCCTCGCTGTTGCTTTTTTATGAATTGTGCGAGTCATGCGCGAAACGATTCCGTTATCGGTACCGAGCCTCACCGGCAATGAATGGAACTACCTGAAAGACTGCCTGGACACAGGCTGGGTCTCTTCAGTCGGCTCCTATGTGGATCGTTTCGAGCAGTCAGTCAGTGAGTACGTCGGAACGCAGTTCGGCGTCGCTACAGTGAATGGAACGGCAGCCCTGCATCTGGCGCTGCTGGCGTGTGGCGTTCAACGCGGCGATGAAGTGCTGGCCCCCAGCTTCACTTTTATCGCACCCGTCAATGCCATTCATTACTGTGGAGCCGAGCCGGTTTTTATTGGATCAGATCCCGCGACCTTCAATCTCGATCCCGACAAAGTACGGCAATTCCTGACAGAAGAATGTACCCGTGAGGCGGACGTTGTTTTGAACCGTCGCACCGGTCGCAGAGTCAGTACGATTCTGCCGGTGCATATTTTCGGTCATCCGGTCGACATGGACCCACTGAATGAAATTGCAGTGGAGTTTCAGCTGCCTGTCATCGAAGACGCCTCCGAAAGCCTGGGATCAGACTATCGCGAACGCAAAACGGGCGGACTCGCGAAGGTCGGCTGTTTTTCTTTTAACGGCAACAAAATAATTACCTGTGGCGGCGGAGGGATGGTCACTACCAGCGATGAAGCACTCGCCAGTCACATTCGGCACTTGAGTACCCAGGCCAACCGCAGGCCCTTTGAATACGAACACGATGAGGTCGGATTCAATTATCGACTCACCAATATCCAGGCGGCACTCGGAGTTGCCCAACTGGAGCAGCTCGATGGCTTTCTGGAAGTCAAACGTCGTAACGCCTGTCTTTACCGTGAACTGCTGGCAGAAATTCCCCAGGTGGAACTGGCCTGGGAAGAGCCCTGGGCGCGAAGCAACTTCTGGCTCTGTGCGCTGCTCGTGCCTCCTGCGGATCGAGGGCCGCTGATGGAGTATTTACTCGAACGCCAGGTGCAGGTCCGGCCTGCCTGGAAGCTGATGCATACCCTGTCCATGTATCAGAATTGTCAGACATACCAGCTGGAAGAGACCGAAGCGGCCTATGCCCGCTGCATCTCGATTCCCTCCAGTGTGCAGCTTAGCGAAGCCGACATCCGGTACGTCGTGGAATGCATCAAAGCTTATTTCGAGTCGTCATGAACCAGAACCGCACACCACTCATTCTGCTCGGAGGCGGAGGACATGCCAGGGTCCTCATCGATCTCCTTCTGGAATGGGACAGCTATATGCCGGCAGGTATTCTGGATCCGGAACTCGCAGTGGGAAGTCAGATCAAAGGAGTCCCGGTGCTGGGAACCGACGAAGAGCTTCGTGCTCAGCATGAGCAGGGGATCCAGCATGCCGTGGTGGCGGTCGGCAGCACCCGCTCGACCAACTTGCGGCGGAAGCTGTACGGTCAACTCCGCGAACTCGGATTCGAACAACCACCGTTGGTTCATTCCAGTGCCATTCTCTCACCGTCCGTGATATTAGGCGAGGGAGCACAGGTGATGGCCGGTGCGATAATTCAGACAGAGACCCGGATTGGAGCCGGGGTCGTGGTCAATACGGGAGCCCGCATCGACCACGATTGTGAAATCAAACAACATGCGTTTCTCGCACCGGGCGTCATCCTCAGTGGTGGCGTCACCGTCGGCGAGAATGCATTCCTGGGAGCCGGTGCCGTGGTAATTCAGGGCACGCACATCGGTAACAATGCGGTCGTCGCCGCAGGAGCCGTCGTGGTCCGGGATGTTGAGGATGGAGCCTTAGTAAAAGGAGTACCCGCGAAATGAGCGTATTCATCATCGCCGAAGCAGGCGTAAACCATAATGGCAGTGTGGAAACCGCGAAGAAAATGATCGATGCCGCCGTGCAGGCCGGCGCCGATGCGATCAAATTCCAGACTTTTAAAACGGAAAAGCTGGTCTGCAAATCAACGCCCCAGGCTGAATACCAGATGAAAAACAGCCTGAACGGGGAATCGGAGACCCAGTTTACCCTGCTCAAAAAACTGGAGATCAACCAGGAGACGCACCGCGAACTGTTCGATTACTGCGAACAGTCCGGCATCGTTTTCATTTCGACTCCCTTCGATCTGGACAGCATCGATCTGCTGAAATCGCTGGGACTGCAGTTGATCAAGGTCCCTTCAGGCGAGATCACGAATTACCCCTACCTGAAAAAAGTCGCCCAGACTTTTAACCAGGTGGTCCTCTCGACCGGCATGGCCGATCTGGGAGAGATTGAAGACGCACTCAATATTCTGATCAACAACGGCGTCTCCCGCGAAAATATTACCGTGCTGCACTGCAATACCGAGTATCCGACTCCCATTCAGGATGTTAACCTGCGGGCAATGCTCACCATCCGCGATGCCTTTGGTGTGAAAGTTGGTTATTCGGACCATACGCTGGGCATCGAAGTCTCGATTGCCGCAACGGCCCTCGGTGCCACCGTGATTGAGAAACACTTCACGCTCGATAAAAACATGGAAGGCCCGGATCATGCGGCATCACTGGAACCGGACGAACTGCTGATGCTGGTACGCGGAATCCGCAACACGGAAAAATCGCTGGGCAGTCCGCTCAAACGACCTTCCGCTTCAGAGTCCAAGAACAAACCTGTGGTCCGCAAAAGCATCGTCGCTGCCGGGGATATCAAGCAGGGAGACGTGTTCACAGAAGAGAACCTCTGCGTGAAACGACCGGGAACCGGGATCAGTCCGATGCAGTGGGATCAGGTCATCAACCAGGTGGCTCGGCGAGATTATGTCGAAGACGAAATCATTGAGTTATGAGTAACCGTGTCTGCGTTGTCACCGGATCACGGGCCGAATACGGTCTGTTAAGCCCTCTGCTGGAAGCACTGCGCGCCGCTGAGAGTTTCGAGTTGCAACTGCTGGTGACCGGATCGCATCTGTCTCCCGAATTCGGACTGACCTATCGCGAGATCGAAGCAGACGGTTATACGATTGACGAAAAAGTCGAAGTTGTGCTCAGTTCCGATACCCCGGTCGGCATCTGTAAATCGATGGGCCTGGGACTGATCAGTTTTGCCGAAGCGTATGCCCGCCTGACTCCCGATCTGATTCTGGTGCTCGGTGATCGTTATGAGATTTTCAGCGCCGTCTCCGCAGCACACATCAGTCGTATTCCCGTCGCTCATCTGCACGGAGGAGAAGTGACCGAAGGCGCATTTGACGATGCACTGCGGCATTCGATCACCAAGATGAGCCACCTGCATTTCACCTCCACGGACGCCTATCGCCGGCGGGTGATTCAACTGGGAGAAGCCCCCGAGCGGGTCTTCAATGTAGGGGCGATCGGATTAGATAACCTGCGTCGACTCCCTTTGCTCTCACGCGAAGATCTGGAGCAGCAGCTGGGGTTTAAGTTTAATAATCACAATCTGTTATGCACATTTCATCCCGTGACGCTGGAGCACAATTCGTCTGAGCAGCAGGTCCAGAGCCTGCTAAACGTGCTGGAGCAGCAGGCGGACACAAATGTCATCTTCACGAAAACAAATGCGGATACCGACGGGCGAATCATCAATCAGCTGATCGATGATTTTGCAGCGAAAAACCCGGATCGATTTCATTCACATGTTAGCCTGGGGCAACTGCGGTATTTGTCGGTGATGCAGTTTGTGGATGCGGTCGTGGGTAACTCGTCGAGCGGCATCATCGAGGCACCTGGATTTCGAATCGGTACGATTAACATCGGCAACCGTCAGACAGGGCGGATCAAATCGGAACTGGTCATCGATTGTGAGCCCACGGAAACAGGTATAGCGTCGGCTTTTAAAACATTGTATTCTTCCGACTTCCAGAAGCGGCGTTCGCAGGCAAGGAACCCTTATGGAGCAGGGCAGACGACGTCGCAAATTATCAGTATTCTCAAGGAGCATTTTCCCCGTCGGACGACTCAGAAATCGTTTCATGATCTGGATTAAGCCCGACATCGAGAAGCTGGAATCAATCAGGGAGAGGGAATCCCTGTTCGGATAAAGTGGGCCAGGGATGGACGTTATGAATGATTGTCTGATCAGCGCATCTGCAGATATCAAAGAAGCAATTCGCGCCATCGAGGCTGGCAAGAAGGGGATCGCGGTCGTTGTCGATCCCGCGCAAAAGCTGCAGGGGGTCATTACCGATGGTGATGTGCGTCGCGGATTGCTGGCCGGTCTTCGCCTGCAGGATTCGGTGACCCAGATTATGAACTGCCGGCCAACCAGGGCCGATGTGGCCATGCCTCAGTCATCGCTCGTGGAACTGCTCGACTCCAGCGGCCTGGAAGCAATGCCGCTGGTCGATGCCGAGAATCGTGTCGTCAAAGTCGTACTCTCTTCCGAGCTGACCCGTCGGACCGACACCGGACAGGCGACGGGATACAGCTGTGCTCTCATCATGGCAGGAGGAGAAGGGCGGCGACTGTTACCGCTCACAGAAAATCTTCCCAAGCCCCTCGTAGAAGTCGGTGGGATGCCATTGATCGAACGGCAGGTGCGTCGTCTGGCAACCGCGGGAGTGGAGCGAATTTATATCGCTGTGAACTACCTTGCCGAGATGATCGAATCTCATCTCGGGGATGGCAGCCGATTCGGGACCGAGATCGTTTTTTTACACGAGCGGGAAAAACTCGGAACCGCGGGAGCCTTATCTCTGATTGAAGAGACACCCGAAGGACCTTTGCTGCTGATGAATGGCGATGTCTTTACATCAATCAATTATCAGTCGCTGCTCGACTTTCATCTGCAGCATGAGTCGCTGCTCACGGTCGCTGCCATCGATTATCACGTTGAAATCCCTTATGGCGTGATTAAGACAGATGGACCGTTCGCAGTCCGCCTGGAAGAAAAACCATCGCAACAGTTTCTGTGTAATGCGGGAATCTATGCCCTCTCCCCGGAGGCCGTCAGTCAGGTCCCGCGTAATCAGCCCTATAACATGACCGACCTGATCGAGTCGAACCTCACCAGTCAACCGGGGGTCGCCGTGTTTCCGGTCCATGAATACTGGTCGGACATCGGAACTCATGCCGAGCTGGACAAGGCACGCACTGAACTCAAGCTGGCCCGCGAAACCCTGGATGGGCCGGACCAGGATGACGAGAGTGCCGTCCATCTGCAGTTGAATCAGCGCCGGGCTGCCTGAACATCACCCAAACGTCATTAAACCTCAAAAGAAACAAATCAATGTCAGAGTCGTTATCAGGAAAACAAACGCTGGTCACCGGCGCTGATGGCTTTATTGGAAGCCATCTGGTTGAGCAGCTCGTCCAGGCGGGAGCCCGTGTGCGTGCGCTCGTGTATTACAATTCCTGGAATCAGATCGGCTGGTTGAACGATGTCGCTCCCGAGGTCCTGAAAAATGTGGAAATCATTCAGGGCGATATTCGCGATGCCGAGCGAATTCAACTGGCAGTCGCAGACTGTGAATATGTGTTTCACCTTTCGAGCCTGATTGCGATTCCTTACAGCTATGTCGCCGCGCGGTCGTATGTGGATACCAATATCACCGGTGCCTTGAATGTGCTGCAGGCCTGTCGTAGTTCAGACAGGCTCACGCGACTCGTGCACGTCTCGACTTCCGAGGTCTACGGGACCGCTCAGACCGTACCCATTGATGAACAGCATCCCCTGGTGGGACAGTCTCCTTATTCCGCCAGTAAAATTGGTGCGGACAAAATGGCCGAGAGTTTTTATCTCTCCTTCGAACTGCCCGTGGTGACCGCACGACCTTTTAATACCTTTGGTCCCCGGCAGACCGCCCGCGCTGTGATTCCGACGATCGCCAGCCAGTTGCAGGCCGGCTGCAGCGAATTAAAACTGGGAGCCCTGACACCCACCCGTGATTTCAACTTTGCGACTGATACTGCGGCCGGCATGATCTCGCTGGCCCTCTGTCCGCAGGCGGAAGGTGAGGTTGTGAATATCGGCAGTGGCGAAGAGTGGTCGATTGAAGAGACCGCGCAGATGCTGATGGAAGTCACGGGGAAAGAAGTCCCCATCATCTGTGACGAAGATCGGATTCGCCCCGAAAAAAGTGAAGTCAATCGCCTGCTGGCGGACAATTCCAAAATTCAAAAACTGACCGGCTGGCAATCGCAGGTCTCATTTAAAGACGGTCTGGCCGCGACCGCAGAATGGATCGGACGCAACTTGCAATATTTCAATGCGGAACGTTATTCCATTTAAGTAATTCACCTCTTTCAGATAAGAAGACTATGTCACGTTCTGTTTCCATCTCAGCACTGTTTGTCGCGATCGCCATGATTCTCGGGCGGTTGACCGGCCTGCTGCGCGTGCTGGGACTGGCCACGGTTCTGGGGGTTTCCTATGCCAACGACCTGGCCGTGTTAATTATTTCCGTACCAGACTTTTTGAATTCCATGCTGATTGGCGGGGCGATGGCTGCGGTCCTCGTGCCTGAAATCCATCGGCGAAATCAGGCGGACTCTGGTCAGACGGCCAGCCAGTTGATTGTACAGACGATGGTCGTTGTCGCTGCCATCTCCGGAATTCTGGCACTGATTCTGGCAGCTCTGGCTCCCTGGTTTACCCAGGGGCTCGCATCCGGGTTTTCGGTGGCGCAGATCAGTCAGGCCAGCCCACTGATTGTGGTCGTCTTGTGGGCCTTCCCGATCTCGGCGGTGACGGCGGTTACCGGCGCAGTTTTGCAGTCTCAACATAAACCACTGGTCCCTGCGTATGGCAATCTGTTTTTTAACCTGATCGTCATTCTGGCGATTCTGTTCTGGGTCAACGCGGATCAGCTTCAGATCCTGGCCTGGGCGGTGGTGGCCGCGGCCGTGTTCCGTCTGGTGACGCAAATGGTCCCCTGTCTGTTTCAGGGCACTCTGCGGGGCGGGTTACAGAATTTAATGAAATTCGAAACGCTCGATCGGCGACTGCTGGTCAAATATTTTCAGGCGCTGACCGCCATTGGTCTGGTGATCGCGTTCCCCGTCGTTTCGCGTTCCTTCGCTTCTGCCTACACGGGGGGGATCAGCCTGTTCGAATATGCCCAGAAACTGGTGGAATTACCGCGGGGACTGCTGGGGGCGATTCTGACAATGGTCATTTTCCCACGATTAAGCCATGCTTTTGCTGAAGGGAAGTCAGACGACGGTTCCCGCATGATCAGCCAGGCCTCGGGGCTGATCCTGCTGATCTCAATTCCAGTGACAGTAGTAATTTACGGCTGCGCTGAACCGATGATCTCTTTTCTGTTTCAGCGTGGTCAGTTCTCCGCATATGATGTCGCACGGACAGCAGAATTATTGCAGATCGCAATTTTAGCGATGCCGGCCCTGATCATGTCCATTTTGACGATGGATGTCTTCTATGCCCGTCACGAAACCATGATGCCTTTTCGGTTCAGTTTGATTTCTCTGGTATGTCTGGTGGTATTTTCGCTGATTTTACGTACTTTTATGGGGATTTCCGGCGTCATGCTCGCGTTCGTGCTGACCAGCTGGTTTCATTTTCTGATGCTGACCGTCGGGCTGTATCTGAAAATGCGGGTTTCTGTCATTGAAGGAGTCAATTTAAAACATTGTGCCGCATTGGTTCTGCTGACATTCTCAGGAATCACCTTTTCCGCTATGATGTTAAGAGTGATTACGGAACCGGTAATGCTGGTTATCTATTCGGGATTCGTGGGATTATTCTGCTTTGGGGCCGTGTTGGTGATCCTGAAGAATCACCTCCCGCGTTTCCACAGGAAGCTGTCTTTATAATGAAGTATCTATATATCACCGATTGCCCTGAGATCGCAAAGTACGTAGATCAGTGCGGGGTGGATCGTATATTCATTGACCTGGAACTGCTCGGCAAGGTCGATCGACAGGGAGACAGAGATACTGTCATTTCACATCATCGCGCGGAAAATATCTCTCGCGTAAAACAGGTCGTAAGTCAGGCAGAAGTCCTGGTCCGGGTCAATCCGCTGAATCCCAATTCTGCTGAAGAAATTGAGCAGGTCATTGACCAGGGCGCCGATGCCCTGATGCTGCCCATGTTCCGCTCGGTAGAAGAAATCGAGTGGTTCTGCGATCGCGTCAATTCACGGGCTCAGGTTGTACCGCTTGTGGAGACCGTTGGTGCGATGGACCAGCTCGATCAGATTGTACAATTGCCGGGGGTCTCCCAGGTACACATCGGTCTGAACGATCTGCACCTCGACCTGGAGCTCAACTTCATGTTTGAGCTGATGTCCAACGGCATGGTGGAGGAAATAGCATCCATTTGTCGCGAGGCGAATGTCCCCTTCGGAGTTGGTGGTATTTCGACCATGGACACCGGCCTGGTTTCCGGCCGCCTGGTATTATCCGAACATGCCCGCCTGGGTTCAGAGTGGGTGATTCTGTCTCGGTCGTTTCATCAACTGGCTCACAGCCTGCAGGAACTTCAGGAAAAGATTGACCTGCCTCTGGAACTGGAGAAGGTTGATCAGCATTTTGCAGAGCTGCTCAAGCGGTCTGATTTTGAAATTGAACAGGATAAACAGACACTTTACCATGCGATCAATCAGGTGGCACGCGATGAACTGTCCGAGCGAAACGCCTCCTGAGAGAGACTCACTCGCATGCTCCGCGAGTTGAAAATGTCACATGCAGCAAAATGTCGCCCCAGCCGGGGTTTCAAAAATCTGTGAACCTCCAGGTTTTCTAAGCAATTCCCATTCAAGCTGAAGGATGATAGCGACTGATGAATTCCGTATTAGTAACCGGCGGTGCCGGCTTTCTGGGAAGCCACTTGTGTGACCGGCTAATCGAGCTGGGGAAGAATGTTATTTGTGTAGATAATTTCTTCACGGGAAATAAACGGAACATTGCTCATCTGATCGGCCATCCCCGGTTTGAAGTGATTCGCCACGATATCGTGCATCCGATCTACCTCGAAGTGAATGAGATTTACAACCTCGCCTGTCCCGCTTCTCCGGTTGCCTATCAGTATAACCCCATCAAAACGATCAAGACCTCAACCGTGGGTATGGTGAACGTACTCGGTCTGGCGAAACGCTGCCGGGCCAAAGTCCTGCACGCTTCCACATCTGAAGTCTACGGTGATCCAACAGTCCACCCCCAGGTGGAAGAGTACTGGGGCAATGTGAATCCGCTCGGGCCGCGGAGCTGTTATGACGAAGGGAAACGCATCGCGGAATCCCTGTGTGTCAATTACCATCACGCCCACAAGGTTCCGATTCGCCTCGTTCGAATTTTCAACACGTATGGACCGCGGATGGATCCCAATGACGGTCGCGTGATCTCTAACTTCATCAACCAGGCTTTACGGGGCGAACCGATCACAATCTATGGTGACGGTCAGCAGACCCGTTCCTTCTGTTACGTCGATGACCTGATCAGTGGTTTTCTGAAGATGATGGAGCAGGAAGAAACCACCGGCCCGGTGAACCTCGGTAATCCGGTAGAGAACACGATGCTCGAACTGGCCGAAGCGGTCCTGGAGCATGTGGATTCTTCTTCCAAACTGATCCATGAACCACTGCCTCAGGATGATCCCAAGCAGCGTTGTCCTGATATCACCAAAGCCAAGTCGTTTCTGAAATGGGAACCTCAGGTTTCACTGAAAGAAGGCCTGGGTAAAACCATCGAGTACTATCGGCAACTGATGGATCAGGAATCAGCATGAGTCAGATTCTGGTGACAGGTGCGGCTGGATTCATCGGATTCCACGTCACTTCTCAACTGCTCGCGCAGGGCCATCAGGTTACGGGCATCGATAACCTCAACAGTCACTATTCAGTGCAGTTGAAGCAGGACCGTCTCCAGGTCTTACAGAAGTCCGATCAGTTCGAGTTCGCTGAAATTGACCTGGTCGACGTTGCCGCCTTTGATCAACTGTTTGAGCAGCAGCAGTTTGATAAGGTGATTCATCTGGCGGCAGAAGTAGGGGTCCGTAATTCCCTGCTCAAACCGCTGGAGTATGTTCAGAGTAATGTAGTCGGGTTTGTGAATCTGCTCGAGCATTGTCGTAAAGGTCAGGTGCAGCACCTGGTCTATGCCTCGTCCAGCTCGGTCTATGGTGCGAATAAAAAGACGCCGTATGCCACGCACGACCCGGTTGACCATCCGGTAAGTCTGTATGCCGCTACCAAGCGGGCTGATGAACTCATCGCTCACAGTTACAGTCATCTGTATGATCTGCCCACAACCGGCCTGCGGTTCTTCACTGTTTACGGACCCTGGGGCCGTCCCGACATGGCGGTGCACATTTTCACGAAGGCCATTCTGGAAGGCACACCGATCAGGGTTTTCAATCACGGGAACCTGAAACGCGATTTCACCTATGTTGATGATATCGTGACCGGTGTCCTGGGCGTACTCGAACAGATTCCGGAACACAGCACATTTGCAGCCGAGTTCACTCCCCAGGAACAGGACCGGCAGACCGAAGCCCCTTACCGACTGTATAACATTGGTAATCACCAGCCGGTCGACCTGTCGCGTCTCATCGAAGTAATTGAGCAGCGTGTAGGGAAACCGGCGATTCGTGAAAATTACCCGATGCAGCCCGGCGATGTTCTGGAGACCTACGCTGATATTTCTGAGCTGCAGCAGGCAACCGGTTTCGCCCCTGCGACTCCCATTGAAGCAGGCATCGATCGCTTCGTGGAATGGTACCTGTCCTATTATGGCACTCCACAGGGATAGCGCTATCGGGCGATCAGAGACAGATAGACGCTTCGCGTCATTCTAGATCTGTTCAATAATCCGTGGAACCAATCGGGCGAGTTTTGCGCCACCCTCTGCAGCCACAGCCAGAATCTTGCTGATGTCGACCGGCTCCAGGGCATCGGGCAGACACAGGTCTGTCACAACGGACAATCCCAGCACCCGTATCGATGCATGATTAGCCACGATGCATTCCGGCACAGTTGACATACCGACACAGTCCGCTCCCATCAACCGCAGCATCCGGTATTCAGCCCGCGTTTCCAGGTTCGGACCCGCGACAGCCACAAAGACACCGGTCTGCGTACGGATCTGCAGTTCCAGTGCCGTCTGCTCGGCGACCTTGATCAATTCCTGATCGTAGGGAGCAGACATGTCCGGAAAGCGAATGCCCAGCCGGTCATCGTTCACACCCCGCAGAGGATTGTCACCCATCAGGTTGATCTGATCTTCGATGATCATGATGTCAGCCAGCCGGTACTGAGGATTCATTCCGCCGGATGCGTTGGTCACGATCAGTGTGTCCACTCCCAGAGCCTGCATCACGCGGACCGGGAAGGTGACTTCCTTCATCGAGTAGCCTTCATAGAAATGAAAGCGGCCTTCCATCGCCACCAGCGGCTTTCCATCCAGACTCCCGAACACCAGTTGCCCGGCATGCGATTCAACTGTCGAACGTGGGAAGTGTGGGATTTCCTGGTAAGGAATGGTGACGTCCTGTTCGATCTGTTTGGTGAAGTCGCCCAGGCCGGTACCCAGAATCAGACCGATGCGAGGTTTTTGACTGATCCGGGTATTGAGAAATTCGATGGCATCGTTGACTTGTTCAACCAATCCCTGCATGTCATGTTCTTTCGGTGAAGGTCTTGAGGAGGCCGATTGAAGCGACGAAACTCGCAGGCTGATGGAAGAGTCAAATGCGTGCCGCTCTCTGGAAGGTAGCAGAGCCAGGCTCGCGGATCAACCACGAGCCTCCCAGCTGATTCAGAAACGACTCAGAACATATCGTCGTCATCATCGAAATCATCGTCTTCGAAGTCGTCGTCTTCGAAATCATCGTCTTCTTCATCATCGAAGTCTTCGTCATCCTCTTCTTCGTCGTCGTCGAATTCATCATCGTCATCGAATTCATCGTCGTCGATATCTTCGAGGTCATCAAAGCCAATGTTTTCCTCATCATCGTCTAGCGAAAAGAAAACGGCGGGGAGCTTATCCGAGAACGTTTCAAGCTCTTCAGGGGATTCGGTATGAAGGGAATCAGCTAATAACACTGTTACATCCTCGTGATTTCATTGTATGTGCTTTCCGGGTCTCTAAACGATTATTTAACGGTTCGGGGTGTCCGTTGTGAATTACCCCCGCAGGGAGCAAGTCAGCACACGGAAGTGCTGAACTGGCAGGGATTCTACGAAATCAGCCGGCCGCAAATATTCCCTTTATTTTATTTATTTTGCTTTGTCAAGTGCGAAAAAAATGAACTGAAAATATATAGAATTATTTCCGTCAGGGCGGTGGAATCACATGAGGAAAAAATCGTCGATTTGCGCCTTCAGACCAAAAAATATGGCCCGGATACTGCCAGTTTCCGGGCGGGGAATCTGTAGTGATAACATGAATAGCGGGCGAAGCAGACCCTCCCTCAGCGGGGCCTGGATTCATCGAATCTTCAAATGAATTTCATACCCGTCTCCAGGCATGCTTTCGCCAGGCAAATCCGGCCGGGGGAGGTCTCGAGGAATCCCGTTTCAGCCCGGATTCAGAGCCCCGCCACAGCTCGATCCCGCCCCGGCCGTACAGCCAAAACAGTGCCGCTGAGTCACGATGGGGCGTTTCTCCAGAGATCCATAATCAAAATCTCGGATATGTCTCTGTCGGGGCGGTGAGACGGGAAGCGCAAGCATCTGGTTGAAATCACAGTCGTAGAGATAACCCTCCCAGTCGACCGAGATCAGCGAGCGACACATGACCCCCGGGACGGTCTCCGGGTTAAATGCCTGGATGAGCCGCGACATATACTCTTCCAGTCGCTCCTGTGCAACCAACTCACTTAAATAACGGCTGATGGGCATGTTGGTGATTGTAATCAGGTTCGTAAACTCGATGCCAAACCGCGATCGCAGTTGCTCTCGATAGGCAGATTCGAGCTGTCCCTGATCGGGGGGCAGGGAGTGACCCACCGGGTTAAAGACCAGTGTGAGTTTCAGGGGGGATTCGGGAGCCCCATAACCCACTTCATTGAGGCGTTTCAGGGCCTGGATCGATTTCTGAAACGCACCATCGCCCCGCTGGGCATCGGTATTCTCTTCCAGGTAGCAGGGCAGGGAAGCAACAATCTCGACTTCGTGCTCCGCCAGGAATTCCGGCAGATCCCGATAGCCCGGAGCGAGCAGAATGGTCAGATTGCAGCGATCAATGATCCGCTTGCCCATCTCGCGTCCCCGTCTGACCATCAGCCGAAAATGGGGATTCATCTCCGGGGCGCCCCCCGTCAGATCCAGGGTCTGAAAGCCGGGATGTGCCAGGGCGCGCAGACAGTGCTCGACATTCTCAATCTGCATAATCTCCCTGCGATCTGGACCTGCGTCCACATGACAGTGCTCGCACGTCATATTGCACAATCGCCCGAGGTTGACCTGCAGCGTTTCAAGAGTCTGGGCCTGTAACAGAGGAAGTTGATGCGTTTCAAGCTGCGCATCAAACGTGGGCACCTGGTCCTGAGCAGCGAGAATCTTTAACTGCTCACGGGGATCAGCCAGTTTGCTCTGTTGTCGCAACAGGGTGAGTGAAGGCATAAACGTTCCCGATCTTCCGTTTTCGTCTCTGGGTTAAAATCGACTGTGGAGCAAGTCAGCAGCAGCCACTGTCCGGAGTGCAGCAGGAGTCCAGAATCTGGCTGGTCAGATTATAATTCTTACCCTTGGTTTCCTGTGGATCCCGGATGGCATTCCGTCGGCAATCCATCTCGGTCGCCTGTTCCAGTGGAATAGCCTGGTACGGTTCCACCGGCAGGAACTGTCCCGTATAAGGGGCCTGCTGCAACAGGTTGAATGTTTTGTCGCAGACCGCGATCCGCTGTCCGCGGAAGTAGAGGTGCCCGTCGTCGTCTTCCACTTTTTTGAACGGCCCGCGATAAATCAAAGCCTGATTACGCTCGAGGCAGGGCCCCTGTTTGCCTTTATAAGCAGAGACGGTGACCGAACGGAACTCAATTCCGTTGACGGTCTGCCAGGGCTGCTCTTCGCGTTTGAGAATTTCCATCCCGTGGAAGCCGGCTGCTTCGAAGGCCGCCAGAAATGCATCTTCCCGAAACGCGCCCGAGATGCAACCCGACCAGAGCGTCGGATCATCCCGCATCTCCTGGGGCACATCTTCATCGCAGACGATATCGCTGATGACCGCTTTCCCGCCCCGCTTCAATACCCGAAAGACTTCCTGCAGCAACTGAGCCCGGTCCGCTTCCCGCACCAGGTTCAACACGCAGTTGGAGACGACACAGTCGACGCTCTCGTCCGCGATCAGGGGCGATTCACTGCGCAGTCGCTGTTCCAGGTCACGCAGTTCCAGCCAGCGTGCCTGACTGTCGATGGGGCTGTGGGCCAGTTCCTGGTTAAGCAGGTCGAGGTCCAGCTGCAGATCCTGAATCAGGCCGCAGCGAAATTCCACGTTTGCATATCCCAGTTCTTCAGCGACCGGCTGCTGATACTTTCGCGCCAGCGCCAGCATTTCTGCATTACAGTCCACGCCGATTACCCGTCCCTCCGGGCCGACAATCTGGGAAGCGATATAACAGATCTTACCGCCCCCCGATCCCAGGTCGAGGACCGTGTCACCCGGAGAAATGTAGGGTGACGGATCTCCGCAGCCGTAATCTTTTTCGAGAATTTCTTCCGGGATGATCGACAGGTAGGCGGGGTTGTATTGTACCGGACAGCAGAGTGATTGCTCGCGTTCCTGGGCGGCACTGGCATAGCGATTGTAAACCGAGGCCTCTTCGGTTGACTGCTGTCGCGTGTTAACTGAGTTCATAGCGTTGCGTTTTCCTTTCCGGTTCGCCGAAACAGCGAGAGGAAGTTCCAATCAGGGGGTGTACCTGTTTCTCAGGCTCCTACAGTATAATCGACGGCGGGAAATCGATAAACATTCCCTTTCCCCTCAACAGGCGACTTCTGGATCTTTCCAGCATGGACTATGATGACGTTCCGGGCTGTGAAGCACCTCACATTTTCCGATTCCCTCTTCAAAAAAGAGTTCCCTCTACACCATGGATTCTGCAGCAGCGCTCTCCGTCGTGATCCCGATCCTCCAGGGGGATACATCCTGGCGTGAACTGCTGCCCGATTTGAGTGCGTTTCCGGAATCGACCGAGTTTCTGTTCGTCTCGAATGGACCTCCGCCTGCTGACTGGGAGGCACTACTGCAGGCATTCCCACTCCGGCAGCAATGTCGCTGGCAGCAGACAGCAATCGGCCGAGCGGTGCAGATGAACCAGGGAGCCGCGCTGGCTCAAAAGCCCATTCTGCTGTTCCTGCACGCCGATTCACGTCTCTCTGCTCGTAGCGTTGAGAAACTGTTCGAGTCCCTGCAAAAGGCCCCTCAGGCGGTGTATTATTTTAATCTGCGGTTTGAGGATCAGAGTTTTTTTCTGATGCACGCCAATCGCTGGGGTGTCTGGCTTCGCTCGCATCTTCTGGGGATGCCCTTTGGAGATCAGGGGCTTTGCCTGGAGAAGGAAGCCTTTCATTCGCTGTGCGGATTTGACGAAACAGCGGCCTATGGTGAAGATCATCTGCTGGTCTGGAAAGCCCGTCAGGCGGGACTGCAACTGAAATGCACGGGGGCAGACATTGCCACGAGCGCCCGTAAATATCGGGAGCGGGGCTGGCTCAAGGTCACACTCCAGCACCTCTGGCTCACGGCCTGCCAGGCGACACCCCAATTCTATTTACTGATGAAAGCACGGATTCGAGCATGGTTTCACGGCAAGGCGCAATCGCCGTCTTTGTAAAGACCCCGGGTTATTCCCCGTTAAAAACGAGGTTGGCAGCCGACATCGGGCAGCAGTCAGCCGAGCAGTTTCATACAAGTTCTGCCCGGGCGGTGCAGGCAGTGGTAGCTGCCGTCTCAAAGGAGAGGCAGGTTGTTCCTTACTGGGCGGTCGCGGAACCGACGGCTTGCGACGCGCCCCTCTGGAACGATTTCACAACCATCCCTCAGGGGGCAGGGGGGCTGGGAGACAGACTGGCCCACATCAATCAGCGCTTGCTGGAGCAGCACGCGTTCGTGATTTTTCTCGGTGCAGATGCGCCGCAGTTGTCGCGCGAGATCATGCTGGAGGCAATTGAGATTCTCGACCAGTCTGTAGCACCGCCCCGGTTCGTCCTGGGACCTGCCGCAGATGGGGGCTTCTATCTGTTTGGGACGCGTGTCTGCCTGGACAAACAACTCTGGAACAGTGTGCCTTACAGCGTTAACGAGACCTCGTCAGCGCTTTGTGAGCGGCTGCAACTTTTGGGGGCCGTGCATCAACTGCCCCGGTTGACCGATGTGGATACGGTTACAGACCTGCCTGCGCTCATTCAGGAACTACTGCAGCTGGAAACACGGTTGCCTGCCCAGCAGCAGCTGCTGGAGTGGCTTCAGGGAGACGATTTTTCCGGGAAGGTCTGAATTTTCGGTTGTCCATCGCCCGGTTCGATGATTTCCACCATCGGAGGTTCATCTTCCGTAGGAACCGCCGGCTTGCCCTGGATAAGCATATACAGCGAACTGACCGCCAGCAGTAAGAGCAGGCACCGCTTAAACAATACCGGGTTGATTTTAGGCCCCAGCATCAGGCCCAGTTTGGTTCCCAGAAAAACAAAGGGCACAATCACCGCGGTCGTCACCAGCACGGGCAGTGTGGCGAAGCCCATCAGAGCCAGACCGATGGCCCGCGAAATGGAAATCATGATGAAGAAGCCGAAGATGAATCCCTTGTATTGTTCCTGCGTCCACGGCTGACGAATCGCATAGATCACGATCGGCGGCCCCGCGATACTCGTCGATCCCGCCAGGAAACCGCTGCAGAACCCGGCGAATGTGCTCCAGACCGAAGAGGCTTTCTGCGGCCCTCCTTCAACATGCACCGGCTTTTGAAAGAAACCGTCAACCACAATCAGCAGGATCACCAGCCCGGTGCCCCGCACCAGGTAATCCAGATCGATCAGGGTGAACGTCAGCAGACCCAGGGGGAGTCCCACCAGCGAACCGATGATGGCTCCCGCCAGCAGTTTCAGGTTCGAATGCCTGCGGTAAGCCCAGAACGTCCAAATTACCGGCAGCACAATACTGTAAGCCACGAGCAGATTGGCTTCGCGAAAATTGAGTAACAGAGGCAGCACCGCCATCGCTACGATGGCATAACCGAAGCCAATAATTCCCTGGATCAATGCAGAACAGAAAACAGCAACGAGGACGAATAACCACAACTGTGGATCAGAAAACATCATTAGATTTAGCTACGTAATAATGAGCCATGCCGCCAGCATGTCTCTGTCAGGCAAGAGTGAGCGCAGGCAGGGAGCAGACAGAACTATTCCAGCAACTCGCTGCCTTTGGTTTCACGGGCAAAGTAGGGCAGAATCGCACCGACGATATACAGCATGCTCAGAATTGTTGCTGTCTGTGCCAGTGAATAGCCCCAGTCCTTTTGCATCCAGCCCCCGATGAACAGGATCGGTGCGGCCAGGATACGACCGGCATTAAAGCAGAAGCCGGTGCCGGTGCCCCGCATACGGGTGGGATAAAGTTCGGGGAAGTAAATCGCATAACCGGCGTGCATGCCGAGTGTCAGAAAACCAAACACGGGCAGGAAGCAGCCAATCACGGTTGCATTATGAAATACCTGGAACAGCAGTAAGGAACTGATCAGCCCGCCCACATGAAACAGGAAAAATGCCCCCCGGCGTCCGACCCATTCGCAGATCGGTCCGAATGCCAGCAGCCCCAGTCCACCGCCAGTTGTCGCCAGGAACATTCCCAGCATCTCCCAGCGTTTGAGGGGCGCCTTGATCGTTTCCAGGTACGCTTTACTTTCATCGGGAGAGATTTCAGTCTGTCCGGGGAACTGTTCGGCCAGGTAGTCCGCCTGAACGGCATTCAAAAACGCATTCTTTCCATAGATGTGCACACCCCAGAACGTGGCCAGCCCGATCGCAGCCAGCAGCACGCCGATGCAGGTTCCCCTGACGTACTCGGGTAACACCAGGTCCGCGATGGAACCCATCTTTTTGCCGCCACCTTCGCGGGAGGCCTCTTGTGCCTGCCGCCAGGATTCCGGCTCGTGCATCGAACGACGGATCCAGATGATCAGAAATGAAGGCACGACCCCGAGTGCAAAGCCAATCCGCCAGGGCATGCTTTCCATGCCGGCTTCTTTGGCATAGGCCTGAATACTTTCATTCCCGATGATAAAGGCCCCCGCCAGAATCGCGAGGTAGGTTCCCAGCACACTGGAGGCGTGAAAGATACTCCCCACACGGGCGCGTGCTTTCGGGGGAAAGGTCTCCGCAACGAGGGTACTCGCCACCGCCCACTCGCCCCCCACACCGAGGGCCACCAGAAAGCGGAACCCGGCCAACTGCCACCATTCCTGTGACAGCGCCGAGAGACAGGTAAAGAACGAATAGAATAGAATCGTCAGCGACATCGTCTTTTTACGGCCGATGCGGTCGCTCAAAGCGCCAAAGGCAATTCCCCCCAGCGCACCACCGATCAGGAAGGCGCCGAGTGCGATATTGTTATAGAGTGCCTTGCGTCCCGAGATCTCTTTCTCGTGTGCCTCTACTTTCTGGGGATTCTGGAGTTCCTCCCCACTTAACGGCTCAACCCGGATCAGCGAAGGCATCGCTTCGTTCATGCTGGCGACGAAGATCTGACCTTCGAACACATCGAAGACCCAGCCCAGCGAGGCAATAATCAACACCAGCCACTGGTAACGGGAAATGCCGTGATACCATTTGTCTTCTTTGAGTTCGTCTTGCATCAGGCTGGTACTCTCAGTTTAAGATTGAAAAACATTGACGGCCGGTTTGCCGCTCAGTACAAGTCGGACGTCTTCGCAGACCGCGTCTACCACCCGCTCCTGAGCTTCCAGGGTGAAGGCGGCGATATGCGGTGTTAAGATCACGTTCTCCAGTTGATTCAGGGCGCTCTGGTGGGGAGGTTCCACTTCCCGCACGTCCAGGGCCGCACCGGCCAGCTTATGTTCCAGCAACGCCTGGGTCAGTCCCCGTTCGTCGACGACTTCTCCCCGCGAGGTATTGATGAAACAGGCCGTCGGTTTCATTTTGCTGAAATGCTGATAGGTCAGCATTCTGCGCGTATCGGGTGTCAGCGGGCTGTGACAGGTAATCACATCCGCCTGTGCCAGCAGCTCATCGAGTGAAACCAGTTTGCCGTTGAGCTCTTTCAAATGCGGTGCGTCGGCAGCAAGATACGGGTCGGCGGCGATGATGTTCATACCGAAGGCCCGGGCTCGTGTCGCAGTCAGCGTGCCAATCCGCCCCATGCCGATCAGCCCCAGCGTTTTGCCGTTCAGTTCGGTGCCGGTGAATTTGATCCGGTTCCACCCGCCGGTCAGTGTGTCCTGTCGTGCTTCGGGAATCTTGCGGAGCAGGGCCAGCATCAATCCCAACGTCAGCTCCGCCACAGAGAGTGAGTTCGCATCGGGCGTGTAACTGACGACGATGCCTTTCTCTTTCGCGTAGGCGGTATCGACGTTATCCAGACCGGCACCGGCCCGGGCAATGATTTTCAGGTTGGGGGCTGCATCAATCAGCTCCTGGTTGACTTTCGTCTGATTCCTGACAATCAGTGCCTGGGCATCTCCAATTTTCTGCTTCAGCAGATTGACGTTCTGCCAGAGGTAGGCGTCAAATTCGACATCCAGATCTTTCATCAGATCGTTCATGGATGCCCCTTGAATATTTTCGGTCACCAGCACATTGCTCATGGCTTACTTCCTGCTGCTCTCAGTTCGTGGCGTGGGTATTAGTCAAACATCGAGTAGTCAACGGGCTCGTTGATATCGATTGACTGGTCTGCGGGAGGCAGTGGGTATTTCAATCCGGTCGCACAGTTAAACAGGACTGCACTCTCGTCCGGGCTGACCCGGCCGGATGCCAGTTCCTGTTTGTAGGCGGCATAGGTGGCAGCCCCTTCGGGACACATCAGGAAGCCTTCCTTCTGCGAACATTCGTCGAGGGCGGCTGAAATTTTGTCATCGTCGACGGCGGTCGCAAACCCGTTGCTTTCCCGGACTGCACGCAGAATCAGGAAGTCACCAACGGCGATGGGAACCCGAATCCCCGCAGCAATTGTATGGGCATTCTCCCAGAGCGGGGCGTGTTCTTCACCCGCTTCGTAGGCCTTGACCATCGGGGCACAGCCGGATGCCTGGACGGCCACCATGCGAGGCAGTTTACCGGTCAGCCAGCCCATCTGTTTGAGTTCGTTAAAGGCCTTCCACATGCCGATCAGACCCGTACCGCCGCCGGTCGGGTAGAAGATCACATCGGGGACTTCCCAGCCCATCTGATCGGCCAGTTCCAGGCCCATCGTTTTTTTACCTTCGATGCGGTAGGGTTCTTTGAGTGTCGAGAAGTCGAACCAGCCGACTTTCTCTTTCCCTTCGCCCACAATTTTACCGCAGTCATTGATCAGTCCATTCACCCGCCAGACGTTCGCCCCCTGGGCGGCGATTTCACGGACATTGATTTCCGGAGTATCACCAGGACAGAAGATGTAAGACTTCATTCCGGCCCGGGTACCATAGGCGGCCAGTGCGGCACCCGCGTTCCCGTTGGTAGGCATTGCGACTTTGGTGACGCCCAGTTCTTTGGCCATCGAGACTGCCATGCACAGACCGCGGGCTTTGAACGAACCAGTGGGCAGACGACCTTCGTCTTTGATCCAGACCTGCCCCTGTCCTCCCTGCAGACGTGGTACGGGAATTAGTGGTGTATGAATTTCGCCCAGGCTGACAATGTTTTCCGATTTGCGAACCGGCAGGAATTCGCGATACCGCCAGAGAGTCGCCGGCCGGGCTGCCAGGTCTGCCTTACTGACCGACTGCTTGATGCCGTCCAGATCGTATTTCACCAGCAGGGGCTTGCCTGCCTTGGACAGACCGTGCAACTGGTCGGCTTCGTATTGATCATGTTCCATGCCACATTCAAGGTGGGTGACAAACGTGGGAGACTCGGGTAAAGCGTCTTGCATGGGAACGTACCTGCTATTTGAAAGAAGAATCGATCAGACGATGTATTAGATTTCAAGGCGGGGAATACGCGTATTTATAGTTCTGTTATCCAGCTTAAGCTCAAAATGTCAACCCATCAGCACTGTCGAATGTTTTTTCCGCAATCACTTGACAGCAGTGGTTCTGCAGGAGAGCCGGTTCCAATCTGGGGATCGTGCAGAGGGACACTTTTCCGGGCAGAAAAAAAGAACGACCACCCGAAATGAGTGGTCGTTCGTGAACTTCAACAGTCACCGGGAGAGCCTTACTCGACGGGACCTTCAACACCACCGGTGTAGTGTTCGCCGTCCGGTTCTTCACCGTGCAGAACTTCTGCCTTGTAACCACCCTTCATGTAGAAGTAGATCACCAGAATCAGGTAACCAATGGCCATGACCAGCGGAACCAGGGCCGTACACTTCAGTGCCATCCGACCTCCGTAGATGCCGGCTTCTTCTACCGGGCCGATATCTTCAGGGGCAAACGCTTCCGCTCCCTGCCACCAGGTATTGAGGCTGGAAATGTATGCATCCGATTTCCCCTCTTTATCAAGCTGTTCTACTTTCTTCTCCAGATCCTGGCCATCATTGTTCAAGACACTGACCTTGGAACCATCGAGACCTTTGATCTTAGGGAGAAACAGGAAGCCGTTCGCTTCTGCAACGGAATAGCGTTCGTAAGTTTGAGGAGCAATTTCCTCGAGCTTTTCTGTTGCATAGTAATCCTGGTTGTAACCGATCCCGGGGCCACCCAGCAGACCGGCTGAGAGCATGCCGATACCTCCCATGGCGCCCATGGTGATCGCCCCCCCTTTGGGGAACAGTTCGCCAACCACACCCAGCATGGTCGGCCAGAGGAAGGTTTTACCCAGACCGTAAACAGTCACGGCGATCCAGACCCAGACGACTCCCTCTGAAGAGCCGATCATGTACAGACCGACGGAACCGAAGCAGGCACTCATGAAGAGCAGACCCAGTGGATTGATTTTTTCTACAATCGGACCGGCGAAGAAACGCAGGACGAACATGATCGCTGAAGCGTAGATGAACAGATACAGACCCTGTCCCGTAACGATGGACTCTGTGATGTTGGCAATCCAACTGTCCGTACCCAGTTCTACATAACCGACACAGGCATGCAGCAGGAGCAGGAACAACAACAGCGGGCTGGCAAACGTCATCAACATCTGGCCAAAGCTGACACCCGCCGACTTCGCTTCCGATTGCGGAAACTTCTGCTTGATCACGATGAAACCGTAGATCAGGGTCGGCACGAGAAAGACCGCCATCGGAATTTCCCATCGCATTCCGGCAACATTGCCTTTGATGCTCGTGTAGATCGTAGCGATGATCCCGCCGATAATCAGCCCGCCCGGCCAACCAGCGTGCAGAATGTTGAGGTAGTGTGTTTTCTGGCGGGGATAAAGTGTCGCGACCAGCGGATTGATGACCGCTTCACACAAACCGTTTGCCACCGCAAACATGAACATCCCAATGTAGAGGCACCAGTAGGTCGCATCTTTCCCCATGCTGTTGAAGATGGGAGTCGCCGCAAAGGTGACCAGGGCCGACAACACGTGCAGAATGAACGCCAGCAGCAGGATCGGTTTGTAGCCGACATTGTCGGTGATCAGACTGGCCAGCAGAATCACGACACCGAAACCAACCAGGCCGCCTCCGGTGATCGTTCCCAGGTCGAACTTGGTGAATCCGTACTGGGCCCCCCAGTCTGCGAGGATCCCGCCGCGGATGGCGAATCCGACGCCGGCGGCAATGAGAGTCATAAAACTCGCAATAAACAGCGGTTTGTTATTGTTCATGGTTGCGACTTCTTTGTTTGATTGAGGGCGAGAATATTAAGTGCAAGGTGTGGTTCAAGTATCAAACGTTTCAAAGCGAAACTGGAAGATGCTGATCAGGAATGGATACTTCGAAAGGTCTTGAGCACACGACGACGACTTAGCACAACCGGCTGCCGGAAAGGCAATGTTTCGAGCGGACGCTGGTTGCAGGTTGATCAGCAACGCCAGATTCTAACCAACCCCGATTAAGATTTCCACAATACGTATGCAGGAATGCGAATGTTTGTCAGATTCCTGAATCTTAAGTCTCGGTGCGGTCAGGCAGCCTGCGTAAAATCAACAGACGTTCCCGCCGTTCCGCTTCAATCTGGTCGGGCAGGTGAATTTTCTGGCCTTCCCGCGTCAGTTCGAGCAGTCGCTGCCAGTGATCGAAGCCCATCCGCTTCCGCGACCAGTGCATCTCCTGCCAGATCTTGAGAAAGCACTGTTTGACCAGATAATCGGGAGTATCGAGCAGTTGATCACAGTCCAGCCGCCATGTCTCCTGGTTCTGATCAAGGGTCGCGCGATTTAGAATCTGTGTCACATCTGCTGAAATCACTTCAGTGACTTCTTCCGCCTGTTGAGAGAGCCGATGCAAGGCCTGCACGACAGCGGGATTGAACTCTGTTTTCAGGTAGGGGAGTAACTGATGACGAATGCGATTACGGGTAAAACGCAGATCTGTGTTCGACGCATCGGTGCGAAATTCCTGGCCAAACTCCTGTAGATAATGCACAACGTCTTCGCGACTGAGATCCAGCAAGGGACGTACGAGATAGAGGTTTTCCGCCAGTAACCGAACACGGGGGATGCCTTTCAGGCCGGAGATTCCAGTGCCGCGGATGATGTGATGCAACACGGTTTCCGCCTGATCATCGAGGGTATGCGCCACCGCAATCCGCGTGCAGTGTTCTGCGTGGGCAGTCCGGATCAGAAATTCATAGCGGGCGGACCGACTCAGTTCTTCCAGGCCGGTTGAGGACCCCGTCTGTTGCGACGCCAGCTCCTGTTTTTCCAATAGGAGAGGCAGGTTGAATGCTCGGCAGGTCTCCTTCAGCCAGTCCGCGTCCGCATCGGAATCTGAGCCCCGCAGGCCGTGATTCAGGTGGGCTACGACCAGGGAACCGGGGCAGAAGTTGAGCTCTGTCGCTGAGACCAGTTCCATCAGGGCGCGCAGCAGTGCAATACTATCTGCACCACCCGAGACGGCAACCAGGGTTCTCTCGGCTTGTGTTGCAGGTGGACTCTTGTCTGGTAAATACGTTTGCCCGGCTGCAATCCGCTGCTCGCAGGCGCGCCAGCCGCGATTCACTGCTGAGACAAACTCATTCATAAGGGCAATCGTTTCTTTCACTGACGGGAGACACGCAGGCAGGTCTGACGCATGAGAGCGAGATGGGAAATTGAACCAATATTTCTCACAATATACTATCGCATCCGGAAATCTCTTGTTACCATGAATCGGGAAATTTGCGAGAAGTTTCCTCTGTCATTCGAGTTACAGACAGATTCATCTCTTCGATTCCAAAAGGAACGAACTTTGGGAATCGGCTGATGTTTCCTGTTTTTTTCTGGATGTTCTGGAGTGAGCTTTTCATAATAGTTTCATTGTATTTTATTTTTAAGTTTCCTTTCGGCATTTCCTGGCTTGATCGGGAGCATTGTCACAGAACTGTTTACGACACGGAAACTGAACTTCAGCTGCTGTGTCAAAACAAACTCTGTGCTGTAAGAGTTTCTAAAGTAGTATCAGGTACAGTTGAATTGGAGAATCAACAATGTTTGGCATTCTCAATGAGACAATCCTTGCAATTTATGTTCTGTTCACAAAAGTGGCGAAACAATTGCCGACGCTGATTCGTTCACGGAAATCCTCTCCCTGGACGGAAGAAAGCTCTTCCCCTGCACATGTTCAGACACAACTGACGGGGCAGCAGGAGTGGGTGCGTCAAATTCTGTCTTATCTGGGGATCGAATTACGGTCAAAGGTACCCGTCCCGGTCCGCACTGACCGGAGATACTTTCGACGGCGTTAGCAGGCACCTGCACGGGCCATCTGTTTGTTGTTCAAATTCACCAAGTTCCAGACTACTGCTGAGTTAAAGCTGTTATTTGAATTTCATATCTTTATTCAGACATCTTTAGATCGATCAGAAACTCCCGGACGCTCCTGTCATTCTGAGAAATTCCTGACAACCTGCATCGTGCACTTCCGGCCTGATCTCCAGGACTGGAGATTAAGGATTTGTACGGTATTGTCTCTGTTGTATGTTAACGCCAAATAGCATTCTGCAGGAAAGGGACTTTTCACCAAAGGCGCATAGGAAGCACCTGGAATATGTTAACAGAAGTCGCTATTGGAGCTACTCTGGCGCTCATTGTCGGGGCCTTCATCGGTTATTTCATTGACCGCATTCGCCGCGGATCTGCCTATCAGTCTTATCAGCAGATTCTGAAACAGGCCGAACTCGATGCCGAAAACCTGCTCAAAAGCCAGAAGCTGGAAGCCAAAGAAGAGCTGCTCAAACGCCGCGAATCTCTGGAAGAAGAAGTCAACAAGCAGCGCGAAGAGCTCTGGGCCGTTGAGAAAAAGCTCAGCAAGCGTGAGAACGCGCTCGAAGATCAGCAGGCCGATTTCCTCAAAAAGGAATCCATGATTCAGGCCACCCAGTCCAAGTTGGCCTCCCGTACCAAAGCGGTCGAAGCCCGCGAACAGGAACTGGAACGTGCCCTGAAGAAGCAGCAGGAAGAGCTCTTCAAAATCAGTGGACTGGATCGCGAAACCGCCTCACAGATGCTGCTCGACCGGCTCGAAAATGATCTCAAAAATGAAACCGGCGCACTGATTATGAAGTATCAGAGCGAGCTGAAACAGTCGTGTGACAAGCTGGCACGCGAGACCATCGGCATGGCCGTTCAGAGGTTCGCTTCCGGACACGTGGCCGAGACCACCGTCTCCACAGTGGAACTCCCTGAAGAGGAAATGAAAGGGCGGATCATCGGTCGGGAAGGTCGTAACATCCGGGCCTTTGAAAAAGCGACTGGCGTGGACGTGATTGTGGACGATACACCGGGGGTGGTCGTTGTTTCCGCCTTCGACAATGTCCGCCGGCAGATCGGTAAAATGTCCCTGCAGAAACTGGTCAACGATGGACGCATCCATCCCGCCCGTATAGAGGAAGTCGTCGAAGAGACACAGAAGGAACTCGAAGAATACATCCTGACCATGGGGCAGAACGCCTGTCAGGAAGTCAATATCTCCGGCGTGCATCCCAAACTGGTCGACCTGCTGGGCCGTCTGCATTTCCGTACGAGTTACAGTCAGAATGTACTCCGGCACTCAATCGAGGTTTCCGCTCTAACCGGCATCATGGCAGAACAGCTCGGCCTGGACGGGACACTCGCCCGTCGTTGTGGTCTGTTCCATGACATCGGTAAAGCCGCCGACCACGAAATGGAAGGGGGCCACCCCGCCGTCGGTGCCCAGCTGCTCAAGCGGTACGGCGAATGTCAGGAAGTCGTGCATGCCGCCGCCGGTCATCACGATGACATCCGCCCCGATTACATCTACACTGTGCTTGTCGCTGCTGCGGACGCCTGTTCTGCTTCGCGCCCCGGTGCCCGCCGCGATACGCTGGAAAAATATGTGCGTCGCCTCGAAGAGCTGGAAACGCTGGTTTGCGGCTTCCCGGGCGTCGATCATACCTATGCGATTCAGGCTGGTCGTGAAGTTCGCGTAATCGTCGATTCCGATCAGGTCAACGACCGTGAAGCAGCCAAGATGTGCAAAGACATCGCCAAGGCGATCGAAGAAACCCTGACCTACCCGGGCGAAATCCGGGTGACCGTGATGCGCGAGTCACGTACGGTCGAATACGCCCGCTAAGCGGGAAGATCTGCTTCCATCAGAGCAGCGATGGCCCAAGCGTCGTCGCTGCTCTGTTTTTTTAACGCATCGATCACTTTCTTCCGCCGCTCTTCCGGATGGTTCTGGCTCAGTTTGAACTTGCCTTTGATGCGTTCAATCTCAATCCGAAAGCCGACGATTCCCTTAAGCAGTCCCTCGGTGAACTCAGTCTCTGGAGTCTGCATGGACCAGGACTCAGGCTGCGAGGCTTCATAAAACTGCACGGTTTCTGCGATGACCGCTTTCAGCTCTGCGTCATCAGTGATCCGGTAATACCGACCGTAAACGTGCACCGTCTGATAGTTCCAGGTCGGGACTGTATTCTGAGATGCATACCAGGTGGGTGAGATGTAAGCATGCGGACCATGGAAGATGGCCAGCATACTCTGATTGTCTGGAGTCTCCGCTTGCGGATTCGCCCGGGCAAAGTGCCCCAGCAGGCACCCATTCTGTCCCACCTCACGCTGCAAAAGTAAAGGCAGGTGAGAAGCAAACGGCTCTTCGCCCTGATTGCTCACCAGTGTGGCAAAGCTGTGTTGTTTGATAAACGGGTGCAGTCGGCTGACGTCGGTTTCGGCAAAAGCGGCTGGGACATACATGGAATCAGCTGGTCCTCAGGAAGAGAGCAGGGGACGGATTGTACATTCAGTTCTGACAGCGGTTCCGGTTCGCAGGTTCGTCAGACTATCAATTCCAGGATCATTTCTTTAACTTGAAGTGACTGCCATCATTGTGAGGCGGAAACCACTCTCATGCAAAGGAGTTCCGAAATAATGCCTTTTATTGATATCGATTCCGTCCAGCCCCTGGAAGTCCTGCCTGGCTGTAAAATGCGGACCCCTTTCGGGGAAAATCTGATGCTGTCTTACCTGGAAATGGAGGAAGGGGCCATTGTGCCCATGCACCATCATCCACACGAGCAGGGGGGAATGCTCCTCAAAGGCAGGCTGGAACTGACGATGGGAGACGAAGTGCGAACTGTCGAAGCAGGGGCGATGTTCATTATTCCCCCCAACACTCCGCATCAGGCGGTTGCCGTCGATGGGCCTGCCGTAGTCCTGGATGTATTCAGCCCGGTCCGCGAAGACTACGCGGAGCTGTTTAACAAGTACATCCCGACAGAGTCAGACGAAAGCTGATCGCGTCAGTTTACGACTGGTGTTGCTGCTGGCTTTGCAGCTGTTTGAATTCGTCAGCCCTGCGGAGCAGCTCTTCTTTGGAGAGTACTTCCGTCTGGGTTGCGATATGCCATTGAATGCCAAAAGGATCCTTTACCGAGGCACTCCGCTCGCCGTAAAACTGGTCTGCCGGTCCGCGCTGGCCCAAAGCTCCTGCTTCCAGGGCTCTCTGGTAGGTGAGATCCACATCCGGTACATAAACGTGTAAAGCTGCGGAGGTGGGCCCCCATTCCTCACAGGCATCGGCCAGCTCAACCATGGAATCGCCGATTCTCAGTGTCGCATGGCCGATCTTGTCATCGTGGTATGAGATTAATTCAGTTGTCGCATCGAAGACGAATGTCACAAATTCAATCAGTCTCGCTGCCCCTTCTACCAGCAGATAGGGAGTGACTGCGTGGTAGCCATCGGGGGTGTAGTGGGGGGCCATCTTGATTTCTCCTGAAATGCTGGGGACTGGAGGCGAAACAGGACCCGCAAAACAAACCATATTTGAACTGATAATGTGGCCATTATACAATGGAATCTGTTTCAGGAATAGCAATTCATGTAAACTATTTTTTCCCTGTCAAAAACACTTGAAAACAAACGTTTTTTATCAGTTGGACTCTTACCTTCACGCGAAATTTCGGGGAAAATCCAATGCGACTGCTGCTCATTACTCTGCTGCTGTTTTCAGGGCTCAATCCGGTTCTGGCCGCCGGTCGACCCAATGTGATCCTGATTATGAGCGATGACCAGGGTTACGGTGAACTTTCCTGTCACGGAAATCCCCTGCTCAAAACTCCCCACCTCGATCAGTTGGCCTCCGAGAGTGTCCGTCTGACCGACTTTCACGTCGCCCCGATGTGCACCCCGACCCGGGGGCAGTTGATGACCGGCCAGGACGCGTTTCGTAATGCTGCCATGAATGTCAGCAGCGGACGGACGCTGCTCAGGCCCGAACTCCAGACCATGGCCAATCAGTTCCAGGCGGCCGGTTATCGCACCGGCATGTTCGGGAAATGGCATCTGGGAGACAATTATCCCTATCGTCCGCAGGATCGTGGCTTCCAGGAAACACTCTGGTTTCCCTCATCTCACATCAGCGCGGTACCCGACTACTGGATCAACGATTATTTTGATGATACCTATTTGCAAAACGGACACCGCGTGAAGCAGACCGGTTATTGCACGGATGTCTTTTTTCGTGAAATGCGGAACTGGATCCGTACCCGTGATGAATCCCTCCCGTTTTTTGCCTACCTGCCTCTGAATGCGCCCCACGGACCTCTGTATGTCCCCGATCATTATCGGCGACCAGTCGAAGCAGCACTCCGGGAACATCCCGAGGTCGTGCAACATCTCAAGCCCCAGCGCAGAAAAGCACTGATCAGCTACCTCGCGATGTGCGCTAACATCGATGAAAACATCGGCAAGCTGGAACGGTTTCTGAGCGAATCGAAACTGCGCAACGATACGATCGTCATTTTTCTGACCGATAACGGGAGTACGATGGGCCCTGATTACTATAACGCCGGCATGCGTGGCAGGAAGGTGACGCTCTGGGAGGGAGGCCATCGTGTTCCCTGTTTCATTCGCTGGCCAGACGGTAATCTCGGACCGGCACGCGATGTGAACGATCTGACCCACGTTCAGGATCTGCTCCCCACGCTGGCCGAGCTCTGTGAACTTCCCCTGCCTGAGCAGCGACTGGACGGCATCAGTCTGGCGCCGCATCTGCGGGGAGAAGTCAAATCGCTGCCGGACCGGATGCTGGTCGTTAATTACAGTCGTATGCCCTTCATCGGCAATAAGAAGAGCATGTTCCTCTCAAAGCCGCGGAAGGAAGGGGCTGCCGTCCTCTGGAAACGCTGGCGCTGGCTGGAGAACCGGGAGCTATATGATCTCAACAGCGATCCATTGCAAAAAAAGAACGTGGCAGAACAGCATCCGGAAGTCGTCGCCCGGATGCAGGCACACCTCGATCAGTGGTGGAAAGAGCTACAACCGCATGTAGCCGAGCCGCAGCGGGTGATTATTGGCCATGCAGCGGAAAACCCTTCAATGCTCACTGCCTGTGAATGGCTGGACGTCTTTGTCGATCAGCAGGGGCAGGTGCGTCGTGGAATCCGCCGCAACGGCACCTGGCAGCTGACAGTTGCCGAGGCGGGCAACTATGAATTCGAATTGCGTCGCTGGCCCCGTGAAAGTGGATTGAAACTGAACGCGGGCACCCCCGCTGTCAAAGTCACTGATGGCCAACTCGCCGAAGGAGTGGCGCTACCAGTTGCGAAAGGCCGTCTCAAAATTGGCAGTTTCGAAGCGACGGCCAAACCGGATGCCGATGGGGAGTCGATTACGATTGAGACTCCACTGAAGCCCGGACAACTGGAACTGACAACCTGGCTCCTGGATGAGCAGGAGCAGGAGATCTGTGGTGCCTACTACGTCTATGTGAACCGAAAGTAAATGCGATTGCTACTTCGGTTCCTTTTCCGAGGCATTGAGCAGTGTTTGAGCGAATGATTCCAGGTGGCGGATATTGTCACAGAAGGCGGCATACTGCATCTGGTGACGGATCGGTTCTTTAAGAGCCCGTCCGCCGACCACGAAGGCCACATCCATACCGAATTCATCGTAGAGTTCGGCGTAGTGCTGCAGAAATTCCTGTTCGTTGCGGATGTAGCTCACACTCAGCCAGAACATCCGCGGCCGCTGTTGCTCGATTGCCGCGGCCAGGGTGGAGAAGGGGAGATTGGTTCCCAGTGAAGATGCATTCCACTTAATGTCGCGGAGCACCAGTTCAACCATCGTGGTGGCCAGGCTGTAGAGATCCCCTTCCACCGCACCACCGAAGGCCACGGGAGCATCAATCGGTGGATTGGGAATCAGCGTTCGCAATTCATGCAGCAGGCGGAGGGCCAGTTCGCAACCACGCCGTTCCTGGTAGACCTCTGCTTTTCCGCACTCCCACCGATCACCGATGGTCACGAACGACCGACCGATCACCAGGTCACAGATTGAGCTGATGCTGTGTTCCGCCAGGTATAGGTCCAGTACGATCTGACGGCATAGATCTTCTTCGCCTCTCAATAACGCCTCGGTCAGCTGTTCTTCGGCGCGATCAATCACCCGGCTGGTCTGGCCGGTGGTGGCTGGGAGTCCCAGTACTTCGGGGCGTACAAGCTCGTATTTGCTGGAGCGTAAAAATTCGATCAGATCCGGCAGGGCAATACGGCGGTGTCCCCCAGCCGTGTACTGGGTGGGGATCACCCCTTTGTCGCACCAGCGTTTGACGGAGGATTCACTGGCCTGGATGGCACGGGCTACCTGTTTAGACGTCAGAAATTCGTGCATTTGACTTGATTCTGAAGTGGACGATCTGGTCGTTATCGAAAAGGGATATAAACATTCAATACACTGATACTAGTTCGGAAACTGTAATCTGACAAGTCACATAATTATAAGTTCCTCAATAGTAACAGGATGCATTTAGTTTTGCTGAAATGAACGTTTTGGACGAATTTGTGGTTGTTTTTGTTTTCCTGCTTGCGTATAAATGGTGTAGTAGAAATGAACGAATTTCGATTTTCAGGAATATGAAAATGATAGTGTGTTCAAAAGATCATTGTGAGCAATCGTCCCAGCAGCTGGCACAACGTGCCCGTGAAATTCTGCAGGCCGAAATTGACTTTATCCCGAATCCCAGCTTTCAGGATTCAGATGCGGACGAAGTGATTCTGGGGCAACCCTTGCCTGAGAGTAACACTGAAATTACAGCTGCTGCCTTCACGAAACCGGGCAGCCGGGCACTCTCGACTCAAATCGCCCGTCTCTGTCGCTCAGAAGTGCTGTCTGCAGCTGACGAGCAGGATCTGTTCCGCAGAATGAACTACCTCAAGTTCAAAGCCAATATGCATCGTTGCAAACTCGACCCGGAAGAGGTCGAACCCTGCGACCTGGAGCGAATCGAAAATCTGCTCCAACAGGCAGAGCAGGTTCGCGATCAGATCTTTCGCTGCAACATGCGACTGGTGGTCTCGATCGTCAAGAAATGCGTGACTCCGGGCGTGAGCTTCGACGAGCTACTCAGTGATGGCTGCCTGACGCTGATACATGCCATCGAAAAGTTCGATTATGCCCGAGGATTCCGTTTCAGTACGTACGCATACCACTCCATTTCGAACTACGCGTATCGAAAAATTGCAAATCGTCGCAAGGAACGCAACAAATTTAAACAGCTGGGTGAAGAACGCACCCTGGAAGAACTGCAGGAGCAGAAGAATCCGATGATGGTCCGCGCGGTCTGGGATGAACTCTCCGACCTGCTCAAGCAGACGATCGACACGCTCGATCAGCGGGAACAGTTTATTGTCCGCAGCCGGTTTGCTCTCGGCAAACATCGCAAAATTCAGACCTTTCAAAAACTGGCCGATGAACTTGGAATCTCCAAAGAACGGGTACGTCAGCTTGAACAGCGGGCCGTGGCCAAACTGAGAGCACTCGCAGAAGGATCCCGTCTGGATGCGATTCGTGAACTCGTCGGCGGCTGAATATGACACTTACTCAATTACAAGAACGGTGAAATATGGATCGTGAATACTGTGAAATCGAGGCCTTCTATGACGGTGACTGTCCGCTCTGCCTGCGGGAAGTCAACCTGCTGAAGCGTTTCGATCGCCGCCACAAGATTCACTTCACTGATATTGCTGCAGAGGACTTTGATCCAGCAGTTTATGGGAAAACGCAGGCTGAATTTATGGATGAGATGCACGGACGTCTCCCCGACGGTACCTGGATCAGTGGAGTTGAAGTATTTCGTCGTCTCTACTCGGCAATTGGTTGTCGCTGGCTCGTGGCTCCGACCCGCTTGCCGGGCATCTCACACAGTCTCAATTATCTCTACAGACATTTCGCCCGTTACAGGTTAAAATTAACAGGGCGCTGTCAGCAGGGGCAGTGTACAGTGAAGCCGTCTCAAGATAAGGTTCATTCATGAAAATTGCCATCATTGGTAGCGGCATTTCCGGTTTGACGGCTGCCTGGTTTCTGCATCGACAGCACGATGTCACGATCTTCGAAGCGAATAACTACATCGGCGGACACACCAACACGATCGAAGTCGATCTGGAGGGGGAGGAACATCCCGTCGACACCGGGTTCATTGTTTTTAACCACCAGACCTACCCGAACTTCACCCGCATGCTGGACCGACTGGAAATCACTTCACAGCCGACCAGGATGAGTTTCAGTATGAAGTGTGAACGAACCGGGCTCGAATACCGGGGCGCCGATCTGAATGGCTTTTTCGCTCAGCGAAAGAATCTGTTCAACCCTCGCTTCTTTAAACTCCTGAGTGATATTTTTCGTTTCAACAAACAATCGCTGGCCCTGCTTGAATCGGATAACGATACCCTGACGGTCGGCGAATACCTCATGCGTGAGAACTACTCCCGCGAATTCATCGATCAGTACTTTCTCCCCATGGGGTCGGCGATCTGGTCCTGCCCGGTAGGCACTTTCGAACAGTTTCCCATTCGCTTCATCGTGGAGTTCTATCGCAACCATGGCATCCTGGCGATCCGGGAACTGCCTGAGTGGCGTGTGGTTTGTGGCGGTTCACACCAATATGTCAAAGCGATCACCGCCGACTTTCGAGAGTCAATCCGTCTGCAGACCCCAATTCGCGCTGTCAGGCGTCTCTCGAAAGGTGTGGAAGTAACTCCGGTCAATGGTGCTCCTGAAGAGTTCGATCACGTGATTTTCGCCTGCCACAGTGATCAGGCTTTGAAAATCCTCGGAAGCGACGTACATCCGGTCGAACGCGAACTGCTCTCCGCATTCCCCTATGAACCGAATATTGCCCAGCTGCATACCGACACAAGCGTTCTGCCCCGCAGTGAACGTGCCTGGGCCTGTTGGAATTACTTCATGCCCCGCGGCGAGAATCGCAAAGCAACAATTACCTACAACATGAATCAGCTGCAGAGCCTCGACTCGCAGCATACGTTCTGTGTGACACTCAATGGTGAAGAGCGGGTCGATTCTTCCAGGGTCATTCGTCGTATCGAGTATGCCCACCCCATCTTTACGATCGAACGGGCTGAGACCCAGCGGCGTCACGCGGAAGTGATCAATCAGCGAAATACATCGTTTTGTGGTGCCTACTGGGGCAACGGATTTCACGAGGATGGCGTTAACAGTGCCCTGGCGGTCTGCCGAACTTTACTGGAAACAGAAGACATATGGAAAGCGGAATCTACACCGGCTGGGTTCGACACAGACGACTTAAACCCGTCGAACACAGCTTTCGCAATCGAATCTTCCTGATGTACCTTGATCTGGATGAACTCGATTCCGTGTTCGAGGGACGCTGGTGCTGGTCTACCCGTCGTCCGGCTCTGGCCCGGTTTCGCAGAGCCGATCATCTGGGCGATCCAACCCAACCACTGGGAGAATCGATTCGCAACTTTGTGGCAGAGCAGGGCTATTCCCGACCCGAGGGGCCGATTCGCCTGCTCACGCATTTGCGGTATTTCGGATTTGTGATGAACCCGGTCTCTTTCTACTACTGTTTTAATCGTGCAGGCACAGACTGGGAAACCGTCGTCGCGGAAGTGAACAACACGCCCTGGGGAGAACGGCACTGTTATGTGATTTCGCGGAAACAACTGGAAGCAAACGGGGACGATCAATTGATGCAGAAGGTTTTTCATGTTTCTCCCTTCATGCCTCTGGATATGCAGTATGGCTGGAAACTGACAGAGCCCCAGCAAAAGCTGACCGTTCATATCGATAACTATCGTGAAAGTGAAAAAGTATTTGACGTAACGATGCAACTGGAACGTCGGGAGATCACAACCCGTAACCTGTGGCAGGTCCTGCTGACTTATCCGCTGATGACCTGGTACGTGTTTGCGGCGATCTACTGGCAGGCACTCCGCCTGTGGTGGAAGAAGGTTCCCTTTTATCCCCATCCCAGACATCTCTCGGCCACAGACAATCAAATTACAGGCACAGAGCCCAACGCGAGGACCTCATGAGTACCATCAACGAATCCCCCGAGCTGACCTGGAACGCAACTGCGTCTGCCGGTCTCATGGACACGACCTGCCGCACACTGTTATTAAAGAAATTACAGTCAATGCAGCACGGCCGGATAACCCTCATCGATGGAGAGCAGGAGCAGCATTTCGGCGATCCGGATGCCGGCTTACGAGCCGTTGTCCTGGTGCAGAATCCCCGCTTCTACCGTCGGGCTGTCCTCGAGGGAGGCCTGGGCATTGCACAATCATTGATCGACGGTGACTGGTCCTGTCAGAATCTGACGGCACTGGTGCGGATCTTCATTCGCAACCTGGAAGTCACCGATCGCTTTGAATGGGGGATGGCCTGGTTCCGACAATGTGCCGCCCGGCTGGGGCACTGGCTCAGAAGAAATACACGCCTCGGAGCGGCCCGCAACATTCATGCACACTACGATCTGGGGAATGATTTTTACCGGCTCTTCCTGGATGAAACCATGAGCTATTCCTGTGGTGTCTTCGAACAGGAGACCGACACCATGCAGGAAGCCTCTTTGAATAAGCTGGACCGCGTCTGCCGGAATCTCAATCTGAAACCGGGCGATCATCTGCTGGAGATTGGCACGGGCTGGGGAGGGCTGGCCGTGCATGCCGCTCAGTATTATGGCTGTCGGGTGACGACCACTACCATTTCACAGGAGCAGTATAATCTGGCGGCCGAACGAGTTGATGCCGCCGGACTCACGGATCGCGTAACACTGCTGCTGAAAGACTACCGCGATCTGGAAGGACAGTACGATAAACTGGTTTCGATCGAAATGATTGAAGCAGTCGGTGCCGAGTTCTTCGAGACGTATTTTCAGAAGTGCTCAGACCTGCTCAAGCCGGATGGCATGATGTTGCTGCAGGGAATCGTAATCAAGGATCAGCGGTTCAAAGAATATCTCAAAAGCGTGGATTTCATCCGCCGCTACATATTCCCGGGAGGCTGTCTCCCTTCCGTGGCTGCGATCCTGGAAACAACATCGCGGGTAACCGATTTCCGACTCCTGCAACTGGAAGACATCGCTCCCCACTATGCCCAGACACTGCGCTGCTGGCGGGAAGCCTTTCATGAGCGGATCGACGCGGTCCGCGCGCAAGGCTATTCCGAATCATTCATTCGCATGTGGGATTATTATTTCTGTTACTGCGAAGCCGCTTTCGAGGAGCGTCAGTGTAACACGGTACAGATGCTGCTTGCTAAGCCGTCCTGCCGTTTCGATCCTGTACGTCATCATGCACTTCGCGACTTGACCAAAGAAGCTGAGGAGGTGCTCGCTTGAATCCCTGGTGGATGATTCTGATCGGCGGGGCAGGCATGTCTGCTGTAATGGGAGTTCTCTGGTTGCTCCAGAAGCGAACCGGGGATGCAGGCATCGTTGATGTCGCCTGGGGCATGGGCGTCGGCTTGCTCAGTCTGTTTTTTGTCTGGGGAAGTGTGGAAGGCGATTTGACCAGGCGGATCATTGTCGCGACGTTGGCTCTGCTCTGGTCTTTAAGACTCAGTGGTTACATACTCTATCGCGTCTTAACCATGCCCGAAGACGGGCGTTATCAGACCCTCAAAGAGAAATGGGGAACCGCCGCCCAGGGAAAACTTTTCTGGTTCTATCAACTCCAGGCAGTCGGCAGTCTGCTGTTTGCCCTGCCGATGTTGTTGGCAGCCCAGAGTATGGCTCCGCTGGGATTTCTTGATTATATTGGAATCGTGATCTGGTTTGCTGCTATCTCAGGGGAACTCATTGCCGATCAGCAGCTGTCCCGATTTCGTTCAGATCCGCACCAGACGGGGCAGGTCTGTCAGCGCGGACTCTGGCACTATTCCCGGCACCCGAATTACTTTTTTGAATGGCTGCACTGGTGGGCCTACGTCTGTCTGGCCATCCAGTCGCCCTGGGGCTGGCTGACAATTCTCGGTCCAATCCTGATGCTGCATTTCATCCTCAATGTGACGGGAATTCCTCCTACGGAAGCCCAGGCCATCAAGAGCCGGGGCGAAGCCTATCGCGAATATCAGCGGACCACGAGTGCCTTCTTTCCCTGGCCTCCTAAATCAAAACAGGTGACAACATGAAAACTGACATGCTGGTGAATCTGGCCATTGAATGTGTGGAGCGGGGCTGGGTTCCCGACAGTCTGGTCCGACGTGCCATTCGTAGACTCTGCAGCAAACGGCTCGATAGCCTGGATGGGGGGAGTCCTGCCGCGGATGCAGAGAATCGACGTGCTTTCGTCGAGGCTGCCCTGCAGAGCCCGATTGCCCTGGTTCCGGAAAAGGCGAACGAACAACATTACGAAGTGCCTGCCGCGTTTTATGAGCAGGTGCTCGGAGCGCGGCGAAAGTATAGCTGTTGTTACTGGCCGGAAGGAGTGACGACCCTCGACGAAGCCGAGGTCGCCGCTTTGAAAGAGAGCTGCCTGCATGCAGAGCTTGAAGATGGCATGCAGATCCTGGAACTGGGCTGCGGCTGGGGCTCGTTGACGCTCTGGATCGCTGAGCATTATCCTCAAAGTCATATCACCGCTGTTTCGAATTCTCATTCTCAACGGGTTGCGATCGAACAAATGGCGCGGGAAAGAGGCTATGCAGACCGCGTGAATGTGATCACTGCAGACATGAACGATTTCGAACCCGATCAAAAGTTCGACCGCGTGGTCTCAGTAGAGATGTTCGAACACATGCGGAATTATGCCCGCCTGTTAAATCGCATTTCCGACTGGCTGGTCGACGATGGAAAACTCTTCGTACATATTTTCTGCCATCGAAACTATGTCTACGAATTCAGTGACAAGAATGCAGACGACTGGATGGCCCGGCACTTCTTTACCGGGGGGATCATGCCCGCCGATGACTGGTTTTCCCACTTCCAGCAAGACATGCAGGTCGAACAGCAGTGGCGCTGGAACGGTCGTCACTATCAGCTGACGTCTGAAGCCTGGCTGGAGAATCTGGACCAGCGCAGCGCTAAAGTCCTGCCGATCCTGGCAGAAACTTATGGGACACAGCAGGCTCACCGCTGGTGGATGCGCTGGCGTCTGTTTTTCCTCGCGGTCGCGGAACTGTTCGGCTACCAGTCCGGTGAAGAGTGGTATGTCTCACACTATCTGCTGAGTAAAACGAAGGTGAAGCATGATACCCCGTCACTTCCTGACAAAGTGACGGAACATTCTCTGCATTAAAACAGGGATATTATTCGCCCTCTGTGGACATCCCCTGCAGATCTTCTCTGACTTGGGGAAGTTCCTGCAGACAACGTTGCATTTCGATGGAGAGTTCATCGATCAATGCATCAATGTTTTCCAGGTGGTCCTCTGTGCCTGTTTGCTCGATTTCCTGTGACAACTGTTGCAGGGAGGCTGCACACAGAATACTGGTAGCTCCCTTGAGCGAGTGCGCTGCTTCAGCCACGCCTCGCGCATTGCCCTGATCTGCATACTCGCGAATATGTGCCACACGTGTTTCACCTGAGCTTTCCAGTTCCTCCACCAACGATTCAATCAGTTCCAGATTGCCGCAGCAAAGCTCAATCAATGCAGCTGTATCTATGACGCGGTCACTGTCGATTTCGCGATCAGAAGAGACGACCGTTTCAGTTTTCGCAGATATCGTATGCTGGTGTGATGCTTTCCTGGCAAGGTACTGATCGAGCAGCTTTCTGAGCTGCGCTTTCTGCACGGGTTTACTGATGTAGTCATCCATGCCGGCTTCCAGGCAGCGTTCCCGGTCTCCTTTGATCGCATTCGCAGTGAGTGCCACAATGGGGAGGTGCCCTTCAAGCTCCCCTTGCTGTTCCATTTCACGAATTTGGCGAGTGGCTTCCAGCCCGTCCAGTTCCGGCATCTGACAGTCCATCAGTACCAGATCGTAATTGTGTTGTTTGACTGCTTCGATTGCTTCCAGTCCATTGACCGCTGTATGGCAGAGGCACCCGAACTGCTTCATCAACTCGGTGACATACATCTGGTTGATGTTGTTGTCCTCGGCCAGCAGAACCGTCGTTGCCGACAGAAATGCGTGTGCTTCCGCCTCCTGATGCGCATCGAGATCCTGTATGCGAGGCAGGCAGGACTCCTGTTGATACAGATTGCAGAGTACCTCATACAGCTTGTGTCGATTCAGTGGTTTGTGCAACAGGGCAGCAGCGCCACTCTCCTGCAGTTCGCTGGCGTTAAGATGTGTTTCCGGCGAACGTGAGATCAGAATGACCCTGGGATCTGAGTCCTTGAGTTCGTGGGCCAGAACCCTGCCACTCAGGTCCGGCAGTTCCAGATCGGTCATCACCAGGTCAATGATCTCTTGGTTGTCGTGTGCCCGTTCCAGAATCGAAAGGGCTTCCGCGACAGATACGGCGAGGTCTGTTTTAAGTCCCCATTCTTTGGCGAAATCGTGCAGGATCTGCAGGCACTTTTGATTGTCGTCGACGATCAGGACCCGTTTCCCAGCCAGCGGTGAGCGAATCGGGAGTGCCACCGAAGTGGGCGAGATGATTTCAAAGGGAATCTCAAACCAGAAGGTCGAACCTGCGCCTTCCTGGCTTTCGATACCAATTGAACCCCCCATTAATTCGACCAGGTTGCGGGAGATGACCAGCCCCAGACCACTGCCGCCATAATTGCGTGTGGTCGAAGCATCGACCTGCGTAAATGACTGGAAAAGGCGGTCCATTTTATCTTCAGAGATACCAATCCCCGTATCACTCACGGTGAAGCGGATTGTGATCTGTTGGGGCTCCTGTTCGATGGCTTCCGCACGCACGGAAACTTCACCTGTTTCAGTAAACTTGATTGCGTTGCCAACAAGGTTCACCAGTACCTGCCGTAGTCGATAACTGTCTCCCTTAAGAATCAGTCGCGTGGCTGGATCAATAGAACAGGGAAGCTCCAGACCTTTCTCAGCAGCCCGCCAGACCATGGTGCTCATGGTGTCCATCAGCAGCTTTTCGACGTCGAACTGATGCAGATCCAGGTCCAGTTTGCCGGCTTCGATTTTGGAGAAGTCGAGAATATCATTGATCAGGCCCAGCAGCGACTCACCACTGTTCCGGCAGGCATCGACGAAGTCCTGCTGCTGCCGGTTCAGGTTTGTACCGGCCAGTAATTCTGTCATGCCGATCACTCCATTGAGTGGCGTACGCAACTCGTGACTCATATTGGCCAGGAAATCACTCTTGGCCCGGCTCGCTTCTTCCGCGGCCTGTTTGGCGTCTTTCAGTTTTTCTTCGGTCTCTTTCTGCGCGGTGGCATCCAAAACGAAACAGAGACAGAGATCCTCCGCTTCATCCAGGCGCGTCATACCCAATACTACGGGAACGCGACTGCCATCTTTACGGTAGTATTCTTTTTCGATCGGTTTTGCTGCACCGGTTTCCAGCATTTCCTGCAACACTTCCTGGTCGCGCTGCTGCCATTCTGTCGGCGTCAGCTCCTGGCAGTTGATCAGCCCGGCTTCCAGGTCGTCGGCAGTATAACCCAGAATGCGGAGCAGTTCGTCATTCGCCTGTTCGACACTGCCGTCAAAGCGACAGGTCATGATTCCCAGGATATCGGCCTGTCTCAATTTGCTGAACTGAGAATTGGCCATTCGCAGGGCGAACTCCGACTGTTTACGGGCCGTCACATCGACCTGGGTGGCGATGAAGTTCAGCAGGATGTCATCGTCATCGAGCACCGGATCGATCTTGAGTTCGATCCAGTACTCGCGTCCGTCGCGATCGTAATTCACAATTTCCGTCGCGATGCTTTCTTTTTTCTGCAGGCTGTCTCTGATGCTGGTAATCGTATCTGAGTTCGCTTCCGGACCACGTAAAATATCACAGAGGTGCTGTTCCATCACCTCGTTGAGCGTGTAACCACTCAGCGAGGTAAAGGCATCATTGACCCATTCAATATTACCCTGGGCGTCGGAGATGATCACCGAATGCTTGGTTTTACTGGCAACCAGAGACAGTTTTTTGACCTTCTGGTGATACATCTGCAATGCTTTATCGGCTTCTTTTCGCCCCTGGATATTCTCGATCAGGAAGATGAAGTGCCGTGGTTCTCCAGTTGGCAGACGGACCAGTGAAACGGTCATGTTCGTCCAGACGACCGCTTGATCCTGTGTAAGATATCGTTTTTCAACCGAGTAGGAATCGATTTCACCTGCCAGTAATTTTGCGATCTGGACCAGGTCTGCTTTCAGATCGTCCGGGTGAGTCAGGTTCTGCCAGTTCTTTTCCAGCAGTTCCTGATCTGTGTATCCCAGCAGATCGCATAGTCCTTGATTGAACCGCAGCCAGCGACCATCGGGAGACACGTGGGCGATTCCCATCGCGACCTGCTCAAAGGTGCTGCGATAGTTCTGCTCACTTTCGGAAAGGGCATTTCTCTGGATCTGTTGTTCTGTGAAATCATGGCAGACGCCGACAAACAGTTTCGGCTCACCAATATCATCAAAGACCGCATGCCCCTGAGCATAGATGTAATGTACCGATCCATCCCGGTAAATCACGCGATATTCACAACTGTATGGAGTGCCGGTATCGACGCTGTTATTAAAACAGGTTTCGACACGTTCCCTGTCAGCGGGATGCAGCCGTTTGCTGAAATCTTCGTAGTGCAGTTCCGTTTCCTCGGCAGGAACATCGAACATCTCCCGCGTCTGCCGGTCCCAGTTGAGCAGGTTGGTTTTCAGATCGAGCTCCCAGACGCCGATCTGTCCTGCTTCCAGCGCATAATCCAACCGTTCCTGGCTCTCCTGCAGCTTCGTACCTAACAGCGCCGCGGAAGGAAGTTTGAGTGCCTCGGGAATCAGACGGATTAATACGAAGACCGTAATCCAGGAGACGATCGCGGTACTGGCCTTAATCAACCCGGAGAAACGGTAAACGGGCCACCAGAAGATGCTCGCCTCAATCAGGTGTCCAAATCCGCAGAACAGAATGAAAGCGGCAAACAGCCAGATAGTTCGTGGGAAGGGGAGATCTTTGCGCTGCAACAGGAAGTAGAGCAGCATGACCGGAATTGTGAAATAGGCACCGAAAATGGCAATGTCAGACAGGATATGCAGCCAGCCCACATCACTCGACCAGGTACCACAATACCAGCGCTGCGGGTAATCGTTGGTGTCGAACAGTTTCGAGAAAAACGTAACCGGCCCTTCGGCTTGCAGCTCTGGTTTGGCAGCTGCTTGCGCACAATGACCGCCAGAGCAACTTTTTGCAGTCGCGGGTGCGGATGTTTCGGCAGCGATTGCAGAGGCCATCATCCCCGGCAGCAGTAAACACAACAGGCAGATAAGCCAGAGTTTTCTGGCGCGAACTTTGAGTACAGTATCCGGACGCATAATCTAATCTCATACTGGAAAGAGAAGAGCCAGCGATTCTAAAGTGCCAGACAAAATCGCTGCAGGCAGGTGATCGGATCTCCACGGAACGTATCGACGACCATTGAAATCTAGGTCAGGAAGTTTGCAGGTGAGTGAAAAACCGCAGGCTTCCCTCAAGTTGCAGGGAAATTCCTCACGCTGTGGAAGGCGGTAGAATCCTTATGACCGTTGCAGAGAATCGAGCCAGCAGAAAGAGAAGGTTCGTTCCTGACCGGTCAGATCAAAGCTGGATCAAGCAGTAATGCTGTTATTCGAGTGGTTTCAACTCCCCTTGTGGAGACGGATTTACAGTTCGGTTGGTCTCCTCAATCAACTGCTGTTCAATCTCTTTAATTCGCAGCTCAAATGACTGCATTTGTTCTGGTTCCTCTTTGATCTCCGCTTGGATACGAGCCACTTCCTGCAGGGGTTCCAGCAGGTTGAGCAGAGCCTGAGATCGTTTCTGGTAATCCTTCTTTTCTGCCTTGATCACAGAGGGCAGGGCAGCCAGATAGACCATTGTCACAACCAGCAGGGCGATCAGGCTGGAATGTCTCAGCAGGAGAGTTCCCTCTTGCCAGATCTGCGAATCCGAGGCATTCGACAAACGTGACCGGCGCAGGAGAGACCAACTGAGTAGAATTGACAGAGACAGCAGGACGGCGAGCCCTTCTCCATGATGAGACGTCCACTGCGGATAAATCCAGATCCATGTGGGGATCTGTTTTTGCGGTTGCCGGTTCCAGACGGCCAGCGCGAGAAATGGATTCTCATCAGCCACGGAAATATCACCGCCGAACCAGGTTTGTATTTCTGCAGGATTCAGTGAGCCTCGGAAGACCATAGAACCGGCGGGAACGATCAATAGAGTGACCAGGAAAACGAGACCACAGACAGTCAACTTGCGACGTGCAGACCACCCGGGGGAACATAAAAAACGAATCACGATGAAGACCGCCGTTCCATAAAGAACGGCGAGCAGCAGTGAAACCGGGATGAACAATGCAAGGGAAGCGTGTAGCCAGGACTGTTCCACAATTGTCTGCAGGGGTCTATATTGAAAACAGATCAGGACAGGAATCAAGAGAACCAGCAGCAGCGAAATTAATGGGATCCAGGTAATCTTTCCTCGCTTACGGATCATTCGTAGAGAAAAGGTTAATATCAGAATCAGACTGACCCAACCGAGCGTCAGCAGCAGGATGTTCCAGACACGTTCCGGAAGGGCATCCGCCGGGATTACTCCCCAGAGAAACAGGCTCAGGCCCACTCCAGAAAACCAGGCAACCAGGGTTCGCCACCAGCCCGGTCGAGACGCGGTACCTGTTTCACACCAGCCAGCCCAACGAGCAGTCAACACCAGCAACAGTGAGAGTAGAAACAACAAGAGAATAAAAGGTTGACTGAGTTCAGTCAGCGTTGTTGCGAGGGGCGCCTCGAATGCGGGTTGTGTGTCCTGCTGGGCATGATAACGGTCCAGGGCTTCCATAAAGATATTTCGCTGCAGCCACGCCTGATGCAGATCCTGCTTCAGTTTAACAGCTTCCTCAGGAGTGAACGACTCCGGATGTGTCTGCAACACCTGGAATGAATGTCCCAGTCCCAAAGTGCGGAAGCTGTATTTAAAGAATGTCAGTTCATACAGATTGTCACGGCCCTGCAACTGCTCTGCGATTCGCAATTCACGGTCTGCATTCCGTATCACTGAGGCGTACTTTTTTTGCAGCAGATCGGATTTGCAGGAATTGTCCAACCAGCGTAGCAGTCGAATGGCAATCATTTCAGCGGGATAAATGGCATTCCGCCCTTCTGCAGCTTTGATCTGCTCGCCCCGCGGGAGTGATGTCTGTTCTAAAAAGGCCAGGGTCGCCGACCAGGTAATCGCCCCCACGTTCAGGCTTGTTTTTTTCTGTCCTGCCTCCAGTCGTTGTTCAGCCTGTGCATAGATTTTGGGGTTCGTGATTTTCAGAGTCAGACGATATTCGTCATCCCAGACCGGTTCGGCGGACTGCTGATAGAACCTGATCGCTGCCAGGTAGTCGTAGAGTGCATTCTCCGGATCATGGGCCGCACACTCCTCCAGCAGCGACAGCCAGTCCTCGGTGGACGGTTCCCACTCTGATTCATCGCTCAGCACAAACAGCAGTAACGCGCGCTGTCTCCAGAAATCGACATCTTCCGGGGCAAGTTGTGTGGCGATCGCAGCCTGTTTCAGACAGGCAGCGCGACACAGAGCCTGATATTCTGCTTCTGCCCGATCTCTGAGTTCAAACAGGTTTCCAGAAAGTTCCCTCGCGTCTTCAGTCGTTAAGATGTCCCGCTTGAGGAACTCATACTGCGGCTCGGTGAGCATCCAGGCTGCCCCCAGCGCGACCTGGGCGTCGGTCCGGGTTGCGGGGATTTGCTCAACCTGCTGCAACCAGTATTGCGCCTGTTCCTCGGGAAGTTCCTCGCTGACTGACGTCGTTTGCCCCAGCAGACGCCAGGCTTCCGCTTTCCAGTCATGCCACAGCGAATGCCAACCTGAAGGGGACCCGCTGACGACAATAGCCAGACGCAGGCCGAGCACCACGATGACCAGGCACAAGATCAGCCGGGGCCACTTTGATTTTCCTTGCCGGTCTGTTTCCACTGAAACGCTTTGCATATCGAAAGACTAACGTCTGCAATAGCAGAGAGGATCAACGGGTTCTTACTGTTTTCCCCGTGATTTCAGGATTTCTTCAATCAATGTCAGTTTCTGCTGCTGGTATTTAAGCACGCGCCCATCACCATAAAGACTGAGCAGTGAAATAGGAAACGCAATCAGAGCACAGACGGCCATCCAGAGTGGAACCCAACCCGGAAACAGATGCAGGCTGAAAATGCCTGCAGACACGAATGCCATGATCAGGTGACTGCGGACGCGTAGTTGCTGAATGCGAATCTGCTTCCGAACCTGTGGTGCCACTCGTGCCGGGTTCTTTCCGGCCAGTTTCTGTTCAATGTCAATTTCCATCCGGATCACTTCATCCTTCCTGGAAGAGTCCATTTAAGTCCAGGCTTCAGCCTGTTCCCTACGCTGACATCGATACTGCATGCCCAGCAGGACAAAACCGATGATGGGCAGCACGATGTCCGTGTAAAAAATCAGCCCGGCATTTCCGGGGGCGAAGTTATGGGCTGTGATCATCTGGTAGATATGGCCACCCGCAGCGCCCAGTAGAAACATCGACGGCCCGACCACCGCGGCGGCCCGCATGCCCAGACTGCCACGGAATGCCAGAAAGCCCACCACAGCATAACCCAGGCTGGCGGTCCCCACTTCAAACTGAAACGGACTCTGGGACCACCCGATGAAACTGGCTGCCATCTCGCCGAAGAACGAATGCATGATGAAGTTATAGAAGAAAGAACAGCCTATGGAAAAGAATAGAAACCAGGCAAACAGGGACTCAACAATGTTCGCTCGTGACAATGGTCGCGGTTTTCTCAAGAGAGAAAATCCGGAAACGATCAGCCCCAGGATCAGAAAGGTGAGAGTAAAATTTTCCATGACAAATTGAATCAGCTTACCCATAGATCACTCTCTGTTGGAGAAAGTTGTGATAATCACATTAGTTTACATCGTCTCAGCATTTATACAGTTGTTATCTATCGGCTATTCTATTAGGGTTGCTAAGCATCAGCCCGGTTTTTGAGAAATCAAAAGCGATTTCGCAGGATTCAGGCACAGAGGAATGTAACTGATAATGCGAACTAAGCATAAAGATCACAGTTACTTAAGAAAAATTTATTCAATCTGGTTGAAAAACGAAGAGGAAGCCACGAGGAAGCCCCCCGAGTTTGTTAACCGCGTGCAGGCTGCATTGAAGCCCGCCGGGTGAGAACTCATAAAACAGGGGGGAACATACAATATGACAAACAGTGTAGTCTGTAAATTTGGTGGAAGTTCCGTAGCGAACGCTACTCAAATCGAAAAAGTCCGTCGCATTGTCGCCGACAATCCCCAACGACGGTTTGTGGTGGTCTCGGCTCCGGGGCGAGTCCAGAAAAACGAAGAAAAGATCACCGATCATCTGCTCAATATCGCGACCCGGGGGCAGCATTTTCGCGACTCCCGCAAGTCGATCTCCGCAACCGAGAGCAAACAGGCGGTCATCGATCGTTTCAGTGGCATCATCTCTGATCTGGAGATCGAAGGCAAAGACCTGATCGAGTCGCTGAAAACCGATCTGGAGCCCAACCTGGATGGCGACAAACGGATCGCGTTCCTTGCTTCGCGGGGCGAGCACTACAATGCCCGCATCATCGCGCGGTATTTTCAGAGAAAAGGCATGGAAGCCCGCGCCTGTCTGCCGGAAGAATTTGGCTTCCTGGTGACCGACAGTTACCTGGATGCCAAAGTCGAAGAGCCCGCCTACGATAACATTGCGGTTCTCGATCAGGAAGAGACTGACATGGTCACCGTCATCCCCGGTTTCTACGGCGTGACCGAAGCAGGAGAGATCGCTGTCTTCTCCCGAGGCGGTTCCGATCTGACCGGAGGCGAAATTGCCTACGCGATCGATGGCGACAAGTACGAGAACTGGACCGACGTGAGCGGCGTGCTCGAGTCTGACCCTCGCATCATCTCTGCCGCCCGGGCGATTCCCCGCCTGACGTTCAAAGAAATTCGTCTGCTCTCCTCCAAGGGAGTCAACGTTTTTCACCTGGACGCGATGCTCAACTGCCGGAAACGCAAAATCCCGATTCATGTTCGCAATACAAATCAGCCCGAAGCCGCTGGTACGCAGATTCTCAACGAGCGTGTGCCGGAAGAGGGCGTGGTCGGCATCGCCCGGCTGGACAACATGGCTTATATCTACCTGGAAAAGGACATGCTCTGCGAAGAGGTTGGCTTCACCGCGACATTATTAAAGATCTTCCAGAGCTACGGGATCAACACCTACCATTATCCGACGGATAAAGACGACATCGCTGTTCTGGTCAAACAGGATGACCTGAAAGGAAGCATCAACGACTTGCGGCGGGCAATTGAAAAACAGCTCAAGCCCGATTTTATGGACGTGGTCTACAATCTGTCGGTCATCACACCGGTCGGCCTGGGGCTCAAACGCAACTCCTATCCGCTGGTCGATGCGATCAACGCGCTGGGTGAGCACCATATCCCGATCGAAATGATCGATCAGAGTCCCTCACAGATCTGTTTCCATATCGGCGTCAGTCAGGCCGTCGCCGACGATGCCTTGAACATTCTGTATCGGGTCCTGATTAACGACACCCGCGCCTGAGTCTGAGGCCGGTCTGCCTGCTTCAATATCCCGGAGGGAACTGGCCCTTCAGGGCTTCCGCCACCATTCATTCAGCACCTGATCGTTAAACTCGTAGCGCACACGGCCTGCAAAGGCCCGCGCTTCGGGACTGCGATCGTTGTGGATCAGCAGAGCAATGAGAACAGCGGCGTGCTGATAGAAGGATCGATTAAAGTCGCTGTTATACCAGAAGCGGGACTGTTGATGGAGATGCCGAGGCAGATTCGTATGAGAGGGACGCTGGTGCAGGAAGTTCAGTGCCGACAAATGGATTTCCAGTGTGTGCTCGGGATCAATATATTTCCCGCACACCTGATATTCACCCGCGCGAATTAATGACGATTCAGCATAGGGATAACATTTGAAAGCCAGATCCGGGTCTTGCTCGTCCAGTGTGAAAAACAGGGAGGCCGTCTGTTGTACTTCGTCCAGTTTGCGATTGATTTTAGTAAACTCAGCAAACTCGTTAACGTCACCCTCTCCGTTCAGCAGTTTTGCTTTTGCCAGATCACGGAAATCCTTGAGCTTCTGCAGAGCAGGGGGATATTTTGCTCCCAGTTCGATCCATTTTCTCAATACGGATGATCGACGAATCTCAGGTAACGATTCATTCTGATGAAACCAGACATGCTTGGCCAGTGCTGCCGCATAGCGACCCGCACGCCGGTCAGCCTGGGCTTCTCTGAGAACTTTCCGCGACGACCAATCGTCGGGAGGCTGCCAGTTCTCGAAATCATCTGCGGAAGTGTCGGTCATGCTCACGTTCCTCGCAATACAGGTCAGGGTTCTACCTGGATCAGTTTACCATAAATGGACTGAAAGTACTCCACCGGATATCCCCGAAGGCAATTCGGGATCCTCCAGGGCGACAGGAAATTGTCAGGGCAGACAGATAAATCAGCAAGACAAATCAAACCCTTTAGAAGTAGAGAGGCCATATGTTGGCCTGCCTGATGAGTAATGAAACAGTTTTTCGTTACTGGAACTTTTGTTTATGTTACACTTACAGCCAAGCCATAGTGACCTTTCTCTGTCCACTTCGATAATTCAAGAGTCAGAACATGATCTTCTCACGAAATCTAATTCTTTTAACCTTCATGTTTGTATTACTTGCAGCGCCTGCAATCGAGTCGAGTGAGCAGAAGGAGAATGCACAGAAGGACAAGCCCTTTAGTATCCCGGATAAAATTAAAAAGAAACAGGTTGGTAAGTGGGAAGCTTCGAAAGCCATGTTACTTCGGTCTGGTAAGCAGCCGGCGGTTGTTATCAATGCGAAAAGAACGAATTACGAATTAAGTGATGGTTCAGAAAAATTTACGACACCAGTGAAAGTATTCTCCGATTCAGAATCAGGGAGTGTCTGGGCGGGACGCGAACAGGTTGGATACCTGGAAACTGATAATAAAATTCTGGGTTTTCAGATCATCGAATATATGATTTTTTGGTCTGAAAGTAGCCTGAATCATGACCCGAAATCGACTTCACCTGATATTACCAATCGTTTCGAGAAAGATATCACGGGCGGCTCTTTTTACCTGGATATGGACGCAGCTAATGAAGGACAGACAAATCTGAAAGATGTGATCAAAAACCCAGAAATGTGTTCCAGGGGTTCTGGAGGTTCGACCCCCATTGTGACAGGATTTCAATGGGACAAAAATTTATTAAAGCTTAGGTTAATAGACCAGACAAAACAGTATGAAGCGACTGTATGGATTGACATGAAGTCCCGAAAGGCTAAGAAAGCCGAGGAGAAACGGACTAAGTATGGTGAAAAGATATTCCAGGAGCAAGTAGAGGCAGCAAGAGTGAGAGCGGACAAAATGGCAAAAGAGAAAAATAATCAATAACAGAGTTCAGCATGCCTGTCGTTCACAAGCATCCCTGATTCGAAAATGATTAATGTGAGTTTCTGGTTCCGCACGTAGCAGGTCAGGGTTCTACCTGGATCAGTTTACCATAAATGGACTGAAACGTAATCCAGCCGTTGATCCGGCCGATGTTATTGCCGATCTGGAAGCGTTTGCCCTGTATGGCTTTGATCAGATGCAGGTACTGACTGCCATTCACTTTACAGAGCACGATGTCTCCCTTCTGGAGCTCATCTTCCAGAACGGGGGCGACCGTGCAGAGTTGCCCGGATTCGATTTTCCCTTTCATGGAATTACCCCGTGGACGGAAAGAGACGGTCTCACCTGCCTGCAGTTGTTCAATGTAGTGTGTGGCCCAGCCGATGGGAGGCTCTCCTTTATTACAGCCTGGTCTGCAGGTCAGACACCGCTTACAGGTGGAACTGTGATTGATCTGCTTTTTCTGATACGTCCCCGGTCCGGTATCCCGAGATCATTAATCCATTGGACAATTTTAATGAGCTCTGGTTCGCTCAGACAATGAAAATCAAACTGCACCCGGATGTAGAGGTGGTCTCGCCACTGTGAGCGGAGATAGTGTATGCGTGCTGCAGGCTGACTTTCCAGCGTGATCAGCAGCAGGTCGGTCCCATTGTGTACCCAGAAATCAAACTCGTCGCCGGTTTCAATCTGGTCCGGAATCTGATGCACCGGTTCGATTCTCAAGCGTCCCGCCTGAAATTCTCCCGCGCCATAAACGTGGCTGAATCTCCACCATTCTTTTTTTCGGATCCGCGCTCGCACGCTCATCTGTTTCTCTGTGAATTATGTTGCATGTTGCCGGTTTCAAAAGACCGGTTGCACATTCTCTGCGATTTCAATGCCGCCATCAGAAATGATGGTAACGTCGGCCTCTGCGTCATAGATGACGTAGTGACCGTCGGCATTGAGTTTCACCTCCAGGTTTGCAGGAGACCATTCCACTGGACCACAGATATGGACCGGGCTGAATGTGAGTTGCAGATTCCCTATTACATCTGTCTTTTCCACTCGGATAGTGAGACTGCGGTGGCTGTCCGTGAGATTGTAAAGACGGGCACGACCGCCGTGCCAGCGATGCAGCAGGGTCGGAAAGTGCCGCAGTATAGGATGGGATCTGAGCGATTCATTGTCGTATTTCGTATCAGGAAGTGTCATGGATCCCGCTGCTAATACGGCCACGAAGGTGGCACTGTTCCGGCCAGGGCGGAATCGAGGGCTTTGTGGAAGTCGGCATTATCCCACTCTTTGCGGGCCTTTTCTGCGATGCTCCGCGCTTCTTCCCGACGGTCATTGACTACCAGCAGGGCGACCAGGATGGCGGTCTGGTTCGAGAAATGCTTATCGGAGAACTCCAGAATGCCAGGGCCGATCTGTGGGTTTTTAGCTAACTGCTGATTGGCTTCTCTTGTGCGAACCAGTAGCTGGTAAGATTTTTCCGGTTCCAGATACTCGCCACAGATTTTGTACTCTTTCGCTTTGAGCAGTGCCGGCTGAGCCAGCCTGTATGCAAGTTTTACCTTTTCGGGATGCTCTTTGTGGAGCAGTAAAAACGTATCGACCGTCATGTTGTTTTGATCGAGCGTGCGGTTCAGAGCTTCCAGTTCCTGGAATGAAGTCGCGACATCCTTTCCATCCAGCACCTGTTTTGTAGTCTGGTCACGTATCTCTTTCAGTTTTTCCAGTGCGGGGGGATAGACCTGAGTCAATTGATCCCAGTAAGCCAGAGCAAAAGAGAGCCGGACCCCTGTGAGCGCGGAATTATGTTTGAGTGCGTTCTCATGGAACCAGACGTGTTTGGCGAGAGCGGTCTGGTAGTCTTTCGCCTGCACATCACTGCGGATGCTTTGCAGAATCTCCTGCGGATTGGGATTCTGCGGTGGCTGCCAGTCCGCTGCGGGGACCGTTACGGGAATCAGGCACATTAATACGAAAAGCATCAGTTTCATGGGACTAAACCTGTTTTAAAGAAAAGTGCGGAGTGCCTGCACGTTTTTGATTATACAGCTTATGATTGAAATTGATACCGCTAACGCAAGTACATGCCCGTTTCACGGTGCGACGGTAAACTTCTGAATGCGGTGGTTATAGGCATCGACCACATACAGGTTACCCTGACTGTCGAACGCCATGCCGTGCGGGGCGTAGAATTCGCCTGCAGCGGTCCCCTGTTTTTCACCACAGCCGCGGAGATACTTTCCTGCTGACGAAAACTGCTGCACGCGGCCGCTGACGGCGGAAATCCAGAGACGATCTTTCTGATCGATACAGACGGCGATCGGGCCGGTGAGACTTTTCACCGGCTGACCACCAAAGCCGCTGAAATAACCACCCAGCCCGCCCGGGGTGTCGGCGTCGGTCCCCCAGTGCTGGAGCAGCATTCCTTCCGCAGTAAACTGCTGGACGCGGCAGTTGGCTCCTTCGGTCGTCCAGAGGTTCCCTTCGGAATCGAAGGCCAGGAACTGTGGACCGCCGACCCGCGAGTTGGGCGTCGCCTTGCCTCCGAATTCGCCCGGCTGACTGCCGTGCTTGCCCCACTCAAACAGGAACTGGCCCGTGGGATCAAAAACCTGTACCCGGTGGTTGGTCTGGTCGGCGACATAGATGCGACCATTGTCCGCCACCGCGATGCCTCCCGGGCAGTTAAATTCTCCTGGTCCTTTCCCCGGCTTCCCCCAACGGCGAATGAGCTTACCTTGAGGGGAATAGATCGAAATCCGATCGCCGATTTTATGCTTGCTCGATCCCGAAGCCACGATGTGCGAGATCACCAGATTCCCCTGCTTGTCGAGCGCGAGCCCACCCGGATTGGGAAGTACGGGAAACTGTGCCAATAATTTGCCTGTTCGATCGAATTTCTGCACGCGGTCATTCAGGTGATCGGTCACATAAATTTCATCGTGAGCATTAATCACAATATCGATCGGAAAATGGAATTCGCCCGGCTGCTCTCCCTGCTGTCCCCAGGTTTTCAGAAACTGAATGGGAGCGGGTTCTGCGGCGTTGATAATCGGTGGATGTATCAGAGCGTGCGCTGCCAGAAGACACAGGCAACAGAGCAGGCCATTTCTCAAAATCTGATTTTTCAATGAGCCAGGCAATTCAAATACCTTTTAGATCGGGAAAGGGATGGGGCAACACTCGATCATAGTCGACTTGCTGATCCCAGGCAAAGAGATTCGGGGACCACTGAATATCCTGTAAATAATTCTGCAGCGCGGTGGCCTGCCTGTATAGAATAGAGACAGACCTGAATTTCCATGAAAATTAGCATCACCAATGTCAATGCGCGAATTTGAATCACCGTCCGAACCCGAATTGTCCCGTCGCGGAGTGCTGGGGGCAGCACTTGGTAGCGCCCTGGCGTTCCTGCGCCACTGGTGGCGTGATACTCCGCTGCAGGCAGGTCTACCTGCGTCTCCAGAGCATGTCACTCCGCAGACTCAGGCAACCATTGAAGGCGGCTTGAAATGGCTCGCTGACCGGCAGGTGGCAGATGGTGGATTTGGCAGCCGGGGTTCGTATGCGCGGAACGTGGGAGTCTGCGCATTGGCGGGGACCGCATTTCTGGCACACCGCGGTATGACCGGCCCGTATCGTCGTGCGATTCAGGAATGCATTCGTTATCTGCTCGGCAGAGCACAGGAGAATGGTTTCATCGTGGAACAGGAGGTCCGCACGCATGCGACGCTGTATGGTCATGGATTTGCAACGATGTTCCTGGGACAGGTCTTTGGGGAATCGTTCAATCCGAACGTCCGCGGCAAATTGAAAGCGGCGACAGAGTTGATTCTGAATCGGCAGGACGGGCAGGGGGGCTGGAGTTATACTTCCGATCCGAAAGACGCGGATGTGTCGATCACCACCTGCCAGCTGCTGGCATTGTTCTCGGCCCGCCAGGCTGGTATCGGCGTGCCGCGGGAATCGATTGAGCGGAGTGTCGAATTTCTCAAGCGGGCGCAGAACGAGGACGGCGGATTCCGTTATCGGCTGGATGATCCCCCCGAATCGCTGTTTCCCCGCTCCGCAGCCGCGGTGGTGGCACTCACCTGTGCCGGGTTGGGAGAGGATCCCGCAGTACAGCGCGGACGGGAATACTTACAGCAGCCACATCCTCCGCTGGAGCTCTCCCCGGGACAACTGGCCGAGTACCATTTCTACGGGCGTTTCTACGCGACGCACGCCGCCTGGCAGGTAGGACAAAAGGAATGGGATCGCTGGTATCCCTCAGTCCGCGACGAGTTGCTCGCACAGCAGTCAACCAGCGGTGTCTGGCACGACGCCAACATCGGCGATGAATACGCGACCGCGATGTCGCTGATCGTACTGCAGTTTCCCTATGGTAATGTGCCCCTGTTGGCGATGCGCTGAATGACAATATTTCGAGATCACAGTGCGAAAGGAAACCATCTTTAAAAGAGATGGGCACGCAGATTGACGCTGTGCTCCGGAGCCTGGGTCAGAAACAGGTTATCGTGAAAGCGATCGACGAATCCCAGATTGACAGAATGGGATGCATAATGCTGGCCCTGATCTGAAGAAAAGCGGCCATTGATTGAGAACGCTCCGGTCTGGTTCTGCTTCAGATTAAACAACGGGCGTGTGTAGGATCCCCGGTCAGGCGCACCATGCTCGGTCCAGCTGAAAGTAAACCAGACCTCCAGCTGATCCGCCTGCTGTTGAAACTGGAATGACCAGTACTGGGCCTCTGAGGTGGGGATCAGCGTTGTCTGTTGCAATTGAAAGTCAGTTTGTTCTTCAGCGCTGACTTGATGCACGAATATCGAGGGCTGGGGACGCGGCTCAGCAGGTAAGAGCAGCCTGTGCGGAACGGCGTTCCTTTTCGCCGCGGCAGGCATCCCTCGCGATTTTTTCGTCCAGAGAGTCGTGATGTGTTGGATGATGATCATGGTCAGTCAGGCTGGGAAAAAATCAATTGAGAGAATCGCCGTCTTCCGCTTCCTCCGTGAGCTCCGCATACGCTTCCTGGAACTCTTCGATCTCATTCCGCAACTGGTCAAAAATAGATTTGAGCTGTGCATTCTGTTCCAGTTCGGGTAGCAGGGGCTGCATGCAATACAGTTGTGCCTCGTAGCGGATCTGAGGGAAGTTGGTTTTGATTTCTGCGAGAATTTCTTCGGTCCGGATGCCCTCTGCGGCAAAGCGGAGCAGGAGTTCGATCGCGTTTCCCTGCGTCCAGTCATATTCGCCCCAGGCGATTTCTCTAATGAAGGGAAGGGCGTCTGCACCCAGGTTATAGATCAATTCGAAAATCGCGAACTGACACGCACTTAACCAGCCACCCAGGCCATGCTGTTGTACGTCGTAGGCATCAGACTGTGGCGGCGGATCATGAAACATTGTTCTGAGCTGATCTAGTTGAGCAACAGAGACTTGTTGTGACTCCTCGCGGGCCAGTTCACGAAACCGGTCATCGATTCCCTGCGTGAGCAGATGCTCGGCCAGTCGGGAAATGATCGCGTTCAGTTCATTCGGTGTCATCGAGTGGTTCGAATTCATGCTTGGCTTTTTAAAGAGAGCGGTAAGTAGATTTTTATTTCAGGACAGTGAATGGAGCCAGAAGGTTCCTGCCCACAGTTAGCGGGCGCCCAGATTCACCGGCGAAGAGGAAGACCGGTCAGAATAAAACGAGGATAACTCATTCAGTCTGATTCCGGTGTTTTTTGCAGGGGAGAGCGGACGCAGATCATAGTCCTGTCTCTGCAGCCGGCCAGCATTCTTAAACTGCGGGTTCGCGCGAATATCCCCCGTTCCCCGGACCGCTGGTTCAGGAACACCGCCGTACCAGAGATTGTGATCGAACTCGATCTGGTCCACCGGGCCTGCGACGTCTGTCAGTGAGGCACGTCCGGTCTGCTGAAAGATGTTATTGACAATTCGCGACTGCCGATGTCCCGTGTCGGCATCAATGTGGAGCAGGGGACCGGTCGAACCACAGGCCGTGTTATGGGCAATCAGGGTCTGCTTCAGTCCGCCTCCCCGCTGATAGTTGCCGGAATAAATGGCATAGTAATTATTCACCAGGATATTGCCGACGATGGTATTATCAGCACTGGGATTTTGATAACCGCCATAATTTTCATTGGCGATCTGGATTCCAGATGCAGGCTGATTGAACCGATAGAATTCCCGCTTACCGGTAGAATAGACCAGGTTGCGACTGACAATTGTATTTGTCGTGTTATCGAGATAGATATTAACAGAAAAATTGTTTGAGACGGTGTTCCCCTCAATGGTCCCTTTATCTGATAGATAAAGACCGATGCCTTCCCCATAGCAGCGTGAAACGGTGTTGTTTCTGATCGTCACATTCTTCGACAGCCCGGCACCAACGCCGAAACTCCACCGCTGATGTGGTTCTCTTTGATTCGACAGCACACAGTCAGTGACGGTGTTGTCTTCAAACAGTAGATCATGAACGGGATCATCCAGGCGATTATAACCGGCGTAGATCCCACTGCTTTGACAGTTTTGAATCTGGTTGCCTGAGACCGTGCCATGATGAATTCGACTCCCCGGCCCCCAGATTGAGATACCGATTTTCTGTGCGTTCTTGATTGTCAGTCCCTGAATCCGGACATGATGCGCGAGGACATTGATCAGACTGGAGTCAGCAGGAGTGCCGCGACCGTCAATCACAGCCGTTTCACCCTGCATCGCACGTACGGTGATCGGGTTCCCCTGAGTCCCGGATGAAATCAGATTTAAAGGGCGGGACTGCGGGTAATTGCCTGCGCGGAGAATTAGAGAATCCCCCGGTTGGCGGGCGGAGTTCAAACCGCGGGCGATACTGCGAAAAGGCTGATTCAGCGTGCCGAGGTTCTGATCGTTGCCATTTGGCGCGACATAGTATTCGGCAGCAGTCAGCTTTCCGGCAGACAGCATCAACAGCAGGATCGCAATCGACGGTAAGCGGGCGAATGAATACACGGCAGAACCTGTTTTGAGAAGGGAGTCAGAGAGGGTGACGGCTTTACTCTCAGATTAGTCTCCCCTTGTCAGAAATACAAACAAATAATCGATCAACTGTTCCTGAATTGTGCGCCCGGGGTGTTCTGGTATGCTGTATGATAAACGTGTCTGTTAGACTTTTGACCGGGGCATCGTCATTCCTTGATACGAGAACACTCTCGATGAAAATATTATCTGATCAGCACACCGCTTTTGAACTGGAAGCACACCAGCCGGAGCTGGCGTTTCTTCCCATCGGGGCAACAGAGCAACACTCACGGCACCTCCCACTTGCCACGGATACGATCCTCGCCGATCAGCTTTCGACAGCCATCCTGGAACAGCTCGACTGGCCCGGACATGTCTTCCTACTGCCGACATTGCCTGTCTCTTCCTCCGAGGAAAATACCGGCTATCGCGGGACGATCAGTTTTACCCCGCTGACCATGCGAAGTATTGTGCGAGATATCTGGGATTCACTTACACGGGTCGGCATTCAGAAGTTAATTGTCTGCCCCTGGCATGGCGGTAATTTTATTCTCAAACCCATCATCCGGGAATTGAATTGTGAGAAACAGCAGTGCCACCTGTTTTATCTCAATCCCTGGGAACAGGTGCCCGCTGCTGTATACGATCAGTTCGCACACGGGTTTGAAGTGCACTGCGGCGATGTGGAAACGTCATTGATGTTGGCACTCTGTCCCGAACATGTGAAAGCGGAGCGGGTCGATAACCCGACGCCCCACTTCAAGGCACCGTTGCAGGACATGTGGTCGATGAAAACGCTTTCCGGCGGAGAAGGACATACGGGGCATCCGACACAGGCGACTGCAGCTAAGGGGGAGATATTCAAACAGGCGGTTATTGAGAACTCGGTGCGTTATCTCCAGGAATTATTAGAACTGTCGCAGCAGTATCCTGAGTATTGATTGATATCGATCGTCGCCTTTGTCACATTTCTCCAAAAATCAAAATGATTTCAAAAAGTTCACAATTCGAAGAAATAAATCGCGTTCCTGGCGCATCTGAAAAGATATAGAGATTTCTCAAAAAACTGCGAACCGTTTTTAGGGAAACGTCTCTTAGTTAACAGTCAGTACAACTGACAGACACGTTGGCATATTTTTAATCACATTCAAAAACGGAAATTTACTCCGATGGTTTCTTATCTGTGGACAATCAGTTTCAAAGGCAAACCCGCAGGCAATCTCGAAGCCGGCCTCCCGGCTGAAGATACGCTCGCGCTGAATTTACGCTGTTGACATCTGGTTGATCCTCAGGTCTCTGAAATCACCCGGTGTCGTCAGGCAGCGGGTTTTTTTGTGTCTTCACCAAATCCAATGACTAATTTACTGCAGTCAGGTGTCGCCCTGTTGGCCTCGCGCTCAGGGTACGCACTTTACTTTGGCCCGTTCAACTTCTGGTGAGGTTACCGGTCTTTCAAGCCGGGCAGGTCGGGTTCGAATCCCACACGGGTCATTTATCTAATATTGAAGGAGCTTTGATCATGGTGAGTTTAACTCGTTCTAAACGCACGGCCCCCGTTTCTATTCGGGGTCGTAGTGTAACGGTCGCATTGCTGGCTTTTAACCAGGCAGGTGGGGGTTCGAATCCCTCCGGCCCCATTTTTGAATAAGAATCAATGGTATCTCACTAATCGTGACAGATCAGACATACCGACGACGAGCAATGAATTTAGCGAGCGCCATTATCCAAAGGGCAAATGCCAGTTGGAGGCCATATGGACGCTATTGTTTACTGATCAGGGGTGTGCCTCCGATTCCCAAACCGACATCGCTTGAAGGGAAAGGACTGATCCTGTCGGCAATTAAATTTCTCGACAAAACTGAAGGGACTGAGAAACAGGTAAGTGAGGAACTCATGCATTGTGAAGTGGGTTCGATCCTGATTCAGAATAAGTATCAGAAATATGATCGACGAAAAATCGTCGTTCTGTTTCTGGATGAAGAAAATTCAAACGCACCGGTCGTCTAACCTGGTAAGTCACTGCCTTTGTAACGCGGAGATGTGGGTTCAAATCCCACCTGGTGCTCTGAGAACGGAAATCACAGAAGCATAAATAACAGCAAACACGCGCCCATGATGTAACGGTAGCCTACTGTCTTGCCATGGCGGAAGTGCGGGTTCGATCCCCGCTGGGTGCTCTTTTTAAACAGGGTGTGGGGAAGTCTGGTCTAACCCGCGTGCCTTGGAAGCACGAGATCGCTGGTTCAAATCCAGCCACCCTGACTTCTTATAAAGAGGATGAGGAAAGAAAAATAATAATGCGGTGGTACTCGTGCTGGTACGGGTGGGCGGCTGTTAACCGTCTTGACGCAGGTTCGATTCCTGCCACCGCAGCTTGAGTGGAAGGCATCGTCTTCTTTCTCAAAACAGACGCCTCTGGTGTAACGGCAGCATGACCGGTTCCAACCCGGTCGATCGGGGTTCAAATCCCTGGGGGCGTGCTTAATCTAATCTGGCTCGGTAGGCAACTGGCAGACCACTTTGGCTTAGAACCAGAGATGCTGTGGGTTCGAATCCCACCCGAGCTACTGAAATTCATTATGTCCTCGCGGAGCAGTCCGGAGTGCTCACCTGGTTGTCAACCAGGAGATCGTGGGTTCAAATCCCATCGGGGACGCTTAAGTCAAGGCACGGTATGCAAACTGGTAAAGCAACGAAACTTAAAATTTCGTGATTGTCTGCGGGTTCGACTCCCGCCCGTGCTACTGGATAGAAGACACACGCGTTGGCTGGGCATTGGCGAGCCCAAGTGGCTGTAACCCACCCGCTTCCTGCTGTGGCGGTTCGACTCCGTCCCAACGCACTTTTTTAAACCACCCGGCCAGGTGGCGGAACTGGTAGACGCGCGACTCTCAGAAAGTCGTTCCTTCAAGGAGTGCGAGTTCGACTCTCGCTCTGGCCACTTTTACTTTACTGCTGACATTACTTTATCCGAGTCCAGGTAACGATGAGGATCATAAGCCGGCAGGTAATAGATCCAGTCAGCCGCTTCATAGAGAATCACTTCTTTAATCGATTCCTGCTTGAGTAAATCGTCGATGATCTCTTCCCGTCGACGTGTGGCCTCTGTTTTATCCCGGGCACGCAACGATTCCTGTGCCTCGTAGAAAAAACTCTTCGCTCCCCGATAGGTCGATCCATGATTGTCGGACTGATCTGCCAGATACGTCTCCAGTTGCAGCCTCGCAGGACCCGAGTCAGGCAACAGTCGAAATCCCAGCAGGGCCGGTTCCACACGCAAACCATGTAAATCGAGCAGCGCAGTGCCCTCGGTAATGGAAGGAATCTGATTCAGCCCGCTGGTCAGATAGCGGTAGTAGCTCGCATCATAAGCTTCCCCTTCCGGTTGTTTCAGTCCGGGAAGTGCAGCGGTTACCTGCTGTTCAACGGCAGCCCTGGGAGGAATCACGGCACGGATTCGTGTTTCCGGAAACGTGTTTTCCAGATCCTGCAACAGGGCACGCAGTCCTTTGGCGACAGTAACGTTCCGGGCGTACCGCCAGACATATTCCGTATCGGGACTCTGACAGGTCTCTGTCCATTCTCCGGCTGGCCAGGTGGTAATCTTTTCAACCAGTTTGGGATCATCCGATTTAAGCAATGGTTGCAAAGCATCCAGCTGCGCTGCTGAGACGGGGGCATAAGCACGATCGAGAGTGAGCCGCCGGAACGATTTGCCTTTCCGCCGATAGTGTCCAGTGGTCTGCACGCCAGACTCACCATCGCCTGAAGTCCCGGCCAGATGCGTGTGCGAACGGGTATTGAGCATGATTTCGTCAAAGGCGGGTTGCTGGAGAATCGTCTGCAGTTGCTTGACGAACATCGCCCGCGTCGCACTCCGGTTCAGGTCCATGATCTCGGGGAGCCAGTCCGGTCCATAATCGATGACAATTTGATCCTGGCCCAGGGGACGCACCGCAGGTCCCTTACCCACAATGCGAAAGCTGTTCTCGATCGTCTGGAAGTCAGTGCGGTATCCGCCCGCGGGAGTGATGCCGGCAATGCGGGTCGTCGCGTTTTCCGGACTGGTTTCCTCCAGTGCCCAGTACGCATTGAAACGACCCACACGGTTGCCTGCTTTCGCATGCGCCGAGATCGGTAACTCTGCCGGTAACTGGACCTTTCCGGAAAACGGACTTCCCGACTCAATCACCAGGTAGCGGCTGCTCGGCGGTCGCTGAAGGCCGTCGATCTGAATCGCACCATCTTTTAATACGTTTAGCGTCCAACCCTCAAGCTCCCGCCGTTGCGCTGTCACCCGCTCAGCGATGGTGGCGTAGGTCTGCAATTGGAATTCACCTTTCGCATTCCGCACGAGCACAAACGAATCGTTCGCGATTGGCGGCGCGTCAGTTGCAAAAATCTTCAAATCGCCTTTCGTCAATTCCTGCGGCTTCGATTCGGGAACACTCTCGAAGGTCAGACTCACGAATTCAGCTTTGTCCGCATTCCCTGCCGCTTCAAACAGTTTGCGGTAATGCGCGAATGCCGTTGTTTCGGTACTGAAATTGGCGGTCGGTGTCGCGTAGGGTAGAAAGTTCCAGAGAAACGCGCCCTGCTCATCGAAGGCAGGGATGACCAGATATTTCATGAGTCCCTGCTCAAAGGGCCTGAAGGTCGCGGTCAGGGAGATCCCGTGGTCCGCAGCGCTCTGGGCATACCAGTTTCCCCACTCGGGATGCAGCCGAAACTGCATGATGAAACCGTGCCATTGATACGCCACCCGATGCCCGCGGCGTCCATACATGACCCGGTTCAACGCTTCACTGTTCAGGATGGCCCGCGCCTGTTTCGCATGCAGCTCCCAGTCGGCGGCTCGATAATTGTCAGGGTTTTCAATGACAGGGTAAGCACCGAGCCAGACAATCAGCCGAGAGACTCCGTGTGCCTGCAGGCGGCGGAAGTATTGATCAAAGGCACTTTTATCGACAGGTTTCCACTGATTCGTCTCATTGTCCCAGAAGATGCGAATCAGATCATCTAACTGATCGGACAGATAACTGATGGGGCGGTCGGGCGGAGCAGGGTAGACCTGAAGCGTCTGTCTCTGCACGATCTTCTCTTGCTGTTTCAGTATGACGGTGAGCTGAAATGAGTCTTCGTCGGCAGTGTTGGCAGAGATGATGTGCAGTCTGCCATCCGTGGAGACCGAGATCTTGTAGCCCTCAAAGTCCAACTGGGGACCTTCCGCCAGCAGTTTACCTTTCTGTTCTGCCTTGAGCAGGATCTGATTGTCCGCGGTCAGCTTACCTGAGATCAGTGGCCAAGTACGCTGGCCGCCGGGCCGGTAACAGAAGGGAGCTTCAGTGTTCCGCTCGGAGAGCCATACTGCCGATTTTTCCGCTTCTGCATTTGTGGCGGAGGCAATCACAAGAAGCAGGCAGATCAGTTTCAGGACTAATTCAGTAGCGATACGCATTCTCTGATTCTCCATCTCTCGTTACTGTGGTCCAGGATCGGTACTGTCTGCTTCTTCAGAGCGTTTGGTAACCGGAATGAATTTCTGTGCGCGTTCGCCATAGATGTCTCCAACATAAACGTTGCCTTTCGAATCCTGGGCAATGCAGTGCACGCCCACTGCTTCGCCGGGCTTGAGTTGTGAGACTTTGGGATTATTTTTGTCCTCGCCGATATCGCCCAGGGGAATCGTCCACAGGCTTTTCACGTGTCCGTCGTTTGCGAGTTTCAGGAAGAGCTGGTCCTTGTACTCCGGGTATTTACCATGTCGTTTCCACCAGTGCGGTGATGAACCACAGATCCAGAGATGGTCATCCGCAGTCACCGAAAGTCCCCAGGGCATCAACAAGCCACTCCACTGGTCGAGGAATTGACCCTCTTGATTGAAAATCTGGATACGGCCGCTGTTACGATCGGCGACATACAGTTTTCCCTGGGAGTCAACGACGATCGCATGAGGTAGAATGAATTGCCCTGGTTGGGATCCATACTCTCCCCAGGCTTTGATGAACTTCCCGTTTTTGTCGAGGTGTACGATCCGCCGGTTGCCGTAGCCGTCCGTTACGAAAATGTCGCCTGACCTGGTGATGGCCATGTCGGTCGGCATATTGAAGTGCGTTTCATCCTGTCCCTTCTCACCCCGCACACCCAGCGTCATCAGCAGTTTTCCTTCCGGAGTATATTTCTGCACGATATGCAGGCCGAAGTCGGTGACCCAGATATTTCCTGCATGATCAATTCGCAACTGATGCGGGTTAACAAAATTGTCTTTGCCCCAGGTTCGTACAAACTTGCCGTCGGCGGTATAGACCTGCACCGGATCCGGACCTTTCTTGAAGAACCAGATCTGATCCTGATCATCGACAGCCAGCCCTGATACCCAGCCTTTTTTGCTGACATGCTGGGGGTAATGCGGCCAGGCGGGATCGACATCATATTCGACAATCACCGGCTCTTTGGCAAAGCCGGGATTCTGAGCCAACAGTTCAGACTGACTGACAACAGCGAGGCAGAGGGTGAACGTACTCAGAAAAAAGAAGTGCAAACCGGTTCGAGGACGAAGCTGGAACATGGCGAATGAAGGTCCTTTCTCATCAGTTGGAAGCAACGCAGACTCAGTAGTCCTGAAACTGCAGGAGCGAGGAACAGGCATCAAAAAGTCCTGCACTCCGGTAATTCAAACTAGCCTATGGCACTATCTGATCTCTATGATAAAATGCGCAAAAGTCTTTAGGATATGCGCAGTCAGCAACAGGTGACGACATGAGTGCGGCTCCCCGCGTGGCATTGCAAATTAATACGTCGACCGGTTTCAGCTCTCAGTTGATTCGAGGCGTGGTGCAATACGCGCAGGAGCATCAACGCTGGAGTCTGCTCGTCCAGCCACGCGGCGTGCGGGAACGCTGGAGGATTCCACAGCACTGGAAGCCGGACGGCGTGATTGCGCGGGTGACTCAGCGTTCCCAGGCCCGTGAATTGCAGAAACTGGGTGTGCCGGTGATTAACGTCTCACGGAGTGTGGTTTCCGGTTTTCCTTTTTCTCAAGTCGTTGCGGATGAGCGTCTGGTCGGTGGCTGGGCCGCGGATTATCTGCTGGAACGCGGCTTCAATCATTTCGCCTACCTGGGACTGGTGACACAACCGCATTACACCGATACCTGTGGTCTGGGATTCACGGAACGCTTGAAATCACACGGACACACCTGTGCCATGTTGCACACACTCAGTGCAGGCGGACGTGCACGCAAACAGCCGACGTTTTCTGAAATGAAACACTGGCTCAATTCGCTGCCGCTGCCGGTGGGGATTTTTGCAGCCGATATCGAGAGTGCCTACGCAGTGACCGATGCCTGCTGGTCGTGCGGTTTGAATGTACCTGAATCGGTAGCAGTACTCTGTGGCGAAGACGATCCGCTGCTGGCTGAGATTTCGAATCCGCCACTCTCCTGTATCGATGCCGATCCTCGACGGGTGGGGTATGAAGCCGCGGAGCAGCTTGATCTGCTATTGAGTGGAAAAAACGTCTCTCGTTCGGTCCGGCTGGTTCCAGCACTGGGCGTGGTCGAACGCAGGTCGACGGATACAGTTGCCTTCGACGATCCACTGCTGGCCGAAGCGGTCCGTTATATTCGGGAATCCGCGACGACTCCCATTGATGTTTCCGACGTACTCAAAAAAGTGCCTGTCTCACGACGTGCACTGGAGCAGCGTTTTCAACGTCACCTGGGCCGCACGCCAGCCGCTGAGATCCGGCGTATTCGGCTGATACGCGTGCAGGAACTGTTGCGTGATACCGACTGGCCCATGCCTCGCATCGCGCGAGCTGCGGGATTCTCCAGTACCGAAGTCATGAATCAGGTCTTCCGTCGCGAACGGGATCAGACCCCCACAGAGTACCGGCGTCAGTCACGTTCCCACGCTGATTGATATTTAATTCTGAAAATCGGCCGCTGACTGCGAACCTGAAAGTGTGTCCCTGCGTCTTTCTGCTGGATTCTGAACAACCCGCGGGTTGTTTTGATTTCCAGCCTGTTGTTCGTTGTGGCGTCTGAGAGCCACTCTGTTCCGAATTCCTGTTCTCTTCTGGCGAGTTGCGATCTTCATCGAGACTGATTCATCATGATCACGCACATTGACGCAGAGGGGCAGGTGCCCGGCCGACTCTCATAAGGTTGGAATACCCGGTTCGATTCCGGGCTCTGCTATTTCTATTTCCAGGGCTGGCATGTACCAAGGGCGGCGATGGACTTTTGCAAAGTCTATGTGATGGGTTCGATTCCCCTCCGGTCCATTCTTTTTAAGATAATCAGAGCCCATTCACCGATCGAGAAAGCAAAATGAGAGAGACCGATGAGACGCATTATCCAGGTAAGAAACTTCCTCAGCGCGACAGAATGTGCTGCGCTCATCGAACGTCTGGAACAGCAGGGCTTTAAAGAACAGCTCTCTGGCGATCGAGACCGCGTGGTCCGCGCCCGTTGCGTCTTCACGGATCAGGAACTGGCAGACACTTACTGGCAGCGTCTGCAGCAGCATGTTCCCGCTTTGACAGACGTTTATACGGATGGATTCACCCCGTATCCGCATCTGAGTTCACCCCTGGCTGAGTTTCAGCCGTGCGGTCTGAATGAAGTACTGCGCTGTTACAAATATCTGCCGGGCGAACAGTTCCGTCGGCATGAAGACTTTGCCTACGAATGGAGCGAAACCCGCCGGACGTTTTACACGGTGCTGTTTTATCTCAACAACGAGTATACGGGTGGGGAAACCACTTTTGATCACAATCAGGTCGTACCCGAAACCGGGCTGGCCGTGATCTTTCCGCACGAACTTTATCATTCAGGTAACATGGTGCAGACGGGCATCAAGTACGCGATGCGTTCGGATGTCATCTTTGCCGTGCCTGAAGTCTGTTAATTCCACTGCTATTCTCAGGGACATTACGATGCAGGAACACGTCTGTCTGATTGGATTCGACGAACCCGAAATTACCGTTTTAAAACAGCGGATTTCAGGTCGCGTCACTGCGCATCCCTCTCTGCCCGGTTACCGGGTTGAGGACGGGCAGCTGTACGTCGATAACGAACAGGGGGGCTGGCAGTCCCGCGTAGATCGTGTGATTTTTCATGGGATCTTCGAAGAGGATCAGGAACTGTTTGTGGCGCTCGCTCTGTGGGGCGGCCCCTGTTTTCCCAATCCACTGGGAATGCTCGCCTGCCGTGATAAACAGGCCTGCCTGGTGCGTGCGCTGTCACAGACACGCTATCCCGGCAGGGGACGAGGTTATGTCCCCGCAGGAAGTGTGGTGAATCTGCAGTCAGATCAGGTGGCCAAGTGGGGCAACTGGCATTGCGGTGAGAATAAGGCGCGAATCCAGGGAGAGTGGCGGGCCGAATTCAGCAGTACGCTGGAACCCTTTTATCCGGGGGACGCGGTGCGTGTGGTTCTGCTGGGCGAAGAAGTGTTACAGATTCGACTCGCTGGAGACGACTGGTTGAAATCGATCCATGATCCGACGGCCGACTTCATGGAAGTCGACGTGGAACTCGCGGACGACACCCGGGCACTGGCCCGGTATTTCGATCTCCCCATGATTGCCAATGATTATATCGTTGGTGATGACGGACAGAAGTATCTGTTGGAAGTGAATCATATTCCGAATGTCACCCGCTTCCCGCTCATCTGGGAAAGGTATGCGGCACTGGTGACTGACTGGTGTCAGACATGAAATAAGCAAAAACCAAACAGGAAGTAACATGCGATCAACACGCGAACTGGATCTGACGAAACTGAACAGTGCGACGAAGTACCCTTCGATCCCCACGTATCATGCGCTGGGAGAACGGGGCGCTCTGCTGCCAGAGACCGTCGACTTCAACGGAGAACCGCTGATCGCAACGGAAAAAGTGGACGGCACCAACAGCCGGATCATTCTGATGCCCGATGGATGCTACCTGATCGGCAGCCGCGAAGAACTACTGCATGCGCGGGGCGATCTGATTCACAACCCCGCCCTGGGCATTGTGGAGACGCTCAAGCCGACTGCCGACCGGATCGTGGAGACGGTTTCCACGCCCGCGGATGTCATCACCGTAGTCTATCTGGAAACGTACGGCGGTAAAACGACCGCAGCTGCGAAACAGTACACGAGTCAGCGCGAGTATGGTTATCGTGTGTTCGATGTGAGCCGGATCGCGATGGCGCACCTGGATGCCAGCCGGGAAGCGATTGCCGCCTGGCGTGAGAACGGCGGACAACCGTTTCTGCAGGAACAGGAATTGACTGATCTCACTGCGTCCCTGGAGCTGGAGTTGACGCCGCGGATCGAACTGCGGGAACCACTGCCGACCTCTATTTCGGAAACGCATGCGTGGCTGGAGTCAATGCTTCCCACGACGCTGGTCGCTCTGGACACAGACGCCGGCGGCAGACCCGAAGGTCTGGTGGTCCGTACTGCAGACCGCAGTCGGATTGCCAAAATCCGTTTCGAAGACTACCAGCGGCATCAGAAACGGGCGGCTGATAAAAAGTAGCTTGTAAAGAAAACTCCCCTTCCGATGGGAAACTGTCGGGAGGGGAGTTTCAGTTTTATGGACATCTCATAATCAGGAAGCGTTCAATGCTGCCCGCACGCCTTCGGCGTAGGCTGGGTCGACCAGTTCAAAGTGTTTGAGCTGGCGGTCGACAATTTCCTGGGGCACGCCCTGCATGGCGGCGGCGATGTTGGAGAACAGTCGCGATTTCTGTCCGTCGTCGAACAGTTGGAACAGGGCGCGGGGCTGTGAGTAATCGTCGTTGCCTTCGCGGTGATCGTAGCGGTCTGCATCTCCCGAAATCTGCAGAGGTGGCTCGGCGACATCGGGACGCTCGACCGGGCCGTTGAAAGAGTTCGGTTCGTAATAGGCATCCACGGGGCAGCCGTTCGATTTGAAGTGCATTGCACCGTCTTTGTGATAGTGATGCACGGGGCACCGCGGCTCGTTGACGGGCAGGGCTTCGTAATGCGTGCCCAGGCGGTGCCGGTGGGCGTCTGCATAGGAGAAGACGCGGGCCTGCAGCATCTTGTCTGGGGAGTAGCCAATGCCGGGCACCACGTTCGAAGGAGAGAACGCCGCTTGTTCGATCTCCGCGAAATAGTTTTCGGGATTGCGGTTCAGTTCCAGCGTGCCGACATGGATCAGCGGGTAATCGCCGTGTGGCCAGACTTTTGTCAGATCGAACGGGTTGTAAGGCGTTTCATCCGCATCAGTCTCGGGCATGATCTGTACCTGGAAATTCCATTTAGGGAACTCACCCTGTTCAATGGAATAGAATAAATCTTCCTGCGTACTTTCACGGGTTTTGCCGACCACCTCTTCCGCTTCCTCGTTGGTCCAGTGCTTGTGTCCCTGCTGCGTTTTGAAGTGGAACTTGACCCAGAAGCGTTCGTTTTTCTCGTTGATGAAACTAAAGGTGTGGCTGCCGTAACCGTTCATGTGTCGTACGTCGGTGGGCAGACCCCGGTCTGAAAACAGAATCGTCACCTGGTGCAGCGATTCGGGTGAGAGTGACCAGAAATCCCACATTGCAGTGGGAGACCGCAGGTTTGTTTTGGGATGCCGCTTCTGGGTGTGGATGAAATCGGGGAACTTGTAGGCATCGCGTACAAAGAAGACCGGCGTGTTATTGCCGACCATATCCCAGTTACCCTCTTCGGTATAGAACTTGAGAGCGAAGCCGCGGACGTCCCGTTCCGCATCAGCGGCACCAGCTTCGCCGGCCACCGTGGAGAAGCGGGCCAGCATCTCAGTTTTAGTTCCGGGCTGCAGTACTTTGGCTTTCGTATATTTGCTGATGTCGCCTTCGATGGTCAGTGTGCCATACGCACCCCAGCCGTTCGCGTGTACGACGCGTTCGGCGATCCGCTCCCGGTTCTGATGCGCGAGCTTCTCGAGCAGCTGGTAGTCCTGCAGAAGCACTGGTCCGCGCGGTCCTGCGGTGAGGGAATTCTGATTATCGGGAACAGGGGCACCGCCGGTGGTAGTCAGCGTCGGCTTCTGATTCATCGTGTCACTCCTTGAAAGGATTTTAATAGCGATTTTGCTGCTGAATGACTCCGGAAGTGGTTCAACAGAATTCTCATTACTGAACTATAGGGGGCTGTGATCAGCATGTCTAATACTATCTGCGTATAGTTGCGATAACCGGCGTGCATGATCTGTTGTCTGAGGTGAATGCCTTGACTGACTTTAACTGGGACAGACATCCTGTTGTCTGGCATATGCTCTGAGATGTTCCTGGAACGCCTGCAGCAGGCGACTTTGAAAGCGATACGGATTCCAGACCATCGCGATTTTACGCACCGGTTTGATACCGCTCATGGAACGATAGACGCGGCGGTCACTCTGGTCCAGTTTGCGTGCCATCTGCGGTACCATTGAAATGCCATGCGAAAGCGAGACCAGTTCCTGCACCATCGCCAGCTGGCTCGTCTGTTCGACGGCCACCGGATGAAATGAGCGCTGCCGACAGAACGAGACAATGTTGTCCGACAGGCAGTGTGCTTCATCGAGCAGCACGAACGGGAGCGATTTAATATCGTTCAGCCGAATCTGTGGTTTGTTGACCAGTGGATGATCGGGGGGCAGAACCAGCAGCAGTTCTTCCTGAAACAGTTCTTCGATCTCCAGATATTTCGCCGGGACCGGCAACGCCAGAATGGCCAGGTCGATTTCTCCCTGGGTACACCGCTTCAGTAGATGGTCTGTGGTGTCCTCCTGCACGATAATTGAGGCCGCCGAGAATTCAGTGGAAAACTGTCGCAGCAGGTTCGGTAAAAAGAACGGTGCGATGGTCGGGATTGCCCCGATGCGAATCTGGCCACTGCGGCCATCGTCTGAGATCTCGGCTTTGGTATCTTCGATCAAAGTCAGAATCTGCTGCGCTCGTGACTGGAGCAGGGTGCCGGCGTCGGTGAGGGCGACCGAGCGTGTCCTGCGTTCGAAGACCGGCTGGCCCAGTTCTTCTTCCAGTTTCTGGATCGAGCGGCTCAAGGCCGGCTGGGAAATATTCAGTTCTTCCGCCGCCCGGGTAAAATTTCCCCGCTCTGCGACCCTCAGAAAATAGCGTAACTGATCGACTTCCATTGATGCATGTCTCCGCACGTTAATGTGATATTCGCATTGTATGGTATGTCGACTATGAATGAAATGCATGAAGAATCGGCTGGATCTTTATCGCTGGTAAACCGGGCGAACTTTCCGGACGGAACTGCATAAATCATGGTATAATAGTGTGTTGAGGTTCGATTCCACTGGGGAAGTTCGTCGATATTAATGGATGGTCTGCAGCAGATGAACATATCAAGATCATTGCATGTTATCCGTCTGTGAATTACTATTAATAGAGAGATCCCACCTTGCGTAAGCGAGTTCCCACCATGCTCACTCCAACGGAGTTTTTGATGACTACTGGATTGAAACGCATCTGTCTCATTCTGCCATTACTGACGGCTCTGGCGACGACCGTTTCTGCAGAGACGAAGCAGCCGGAACAACTGACGTACGAAGAACACATTCGGCCCATCTTCCGCGCCCATTGTTATGACTGTCACGGTGCGACGAAGGACCTCAAAGGGGGCCTCGATTTACGGCTGGTCCGTTTCCTGATCAAAGGCGGCGATTCGGGAGAATCGATCATCCCCGGGAAACCGGATGAGAGTTATCTGATGGAGCGTATTGAAAGTGGCGATATGCCTCCCGGCGAAGCCCGCGTTCCGGAACACGAAATTGAGATCCTCAAACGCTGGATCGCCGCCGGTGCGAAGACCGCGCGTCCCGAACCCGAATCGATTGGGGTCGGGTTAGGCATCACACCTGAAGAACGTGCCTACTGGGCCTTCCAGCCGATTAAGCGTCCCGAGCTTTCTCAGGAAGCAAAAGAGAATCGCCGAGTGCGGACTCCCATCGATGCATTGCTCTTACAGGCGATGCCCGAGGGACTCACTTTTTCGCCGGATACCGATCGACGCACGCTGATCAAACGGGCTTACTTCGATCTGCTGGGATTGCCCCCCAGCCCCGCGGAGATGCAGAAAGCACTCGCGGATCAATCGGAGGGCTGGTATGAACGTCTGCTGGATGAACTGCTCGCATCGCCTCACTACGGGGAACGCTGGGCGCGTCACTGGTTGGATGTCGCCGGCTATGCAGACTCAGAAGGCTACACGGTTAAAGATGATGTCCGACCCTGGGCCTGGAAGTACCGCGACTATGTCATTAAATCATTGAATGAAAACAAACCCTTCAATCAGTTTATCACCGAACAGTTGGCGGGAGACGAACTGGCGGGCAAGCGGGAAGGGGACCTGACTCCACAGCAGATCGAACTGCTCAGTGCGACCGGTTTTCTGCGGATGGCCGCCGATGGAACCGGGAGCGGCAGTAATAACCCGGAAGCACGCAACCAGGTGATCGCCGACACGATGAAAATTGTCGGCTCTTCACTGCTGGGGTTGAGTGTGGCGTGTGCGCAGTGTCACGATCACCGCTATGATCCCATTCCGCAGTCTGACTACTTCGCACTGCGGGCGATCTTTGAACCCACCTTTGACTGGCAGAAATGGCAGACACCGCAGCAGCGACGGATCTCGCTCTACACCGCAGCTGATCGTGCTGAGGCAGCCAAGGTCGAAGCGGAAGCACAGAAGGTGCTGGCTGAGAAAAATGAAGTCCAGGCCAAGTATATGGCACAGGCGCTGGAGACGGAGCTCAAGAAATATGAATCACCGCTCCGCGAACAGTTGAAGGCTGCCTACGACACGCCCAAGGCCAAGCGGACCGCAGAACAGAATGAGCTGCTCAAGAAACACCCGAGTGTGAATATCACGCCCGGCGTGCTCTATCAGTATATTCCGAAATCGCGAGAAGAGATGCAGGAGTTTGACAAGAAGATCGCGGAGATTCGCCAGAAGAAACCGGTCGAAGAATTTCTGCGGGTCGCCGTTGAGCCTCCTGGACATGTTCCGGTGACAAAGCTCTTCCATCGGGGCGATTACCGTCAGCCTCAGCAGGAGATCAAACCGGGAGGTTTGAAAGTGGTCTCCCCGCCGGATCAACAGCAGCTGTTCCCCGAGAACGATGCGTCTCTTCCGACGACGGGGCGGCGGCTGGCCTTTGCCCGCTGGCTGACCAGCGGCGAACATCCCCTGGTGGCCCGCGTTCTGGTCAACCGTTTCTGGATGCATCACTTTGGACGGGCGATTGTGGCGACCCCGGGTGAGTTTGGAAAACTGGGAGCGAGTCCCACTCATGAAAAACTGCTGGACTGGCTGGCTGCTGAGTTCATGACTCAGGGCTGGGATCTGAAGAAACTGCATAAAACCATCATGCTCTCCACTGCGTATCGTCAGGAGGGAGCCCCCGATCCCAGTAAAGAATCGATTGATCCGGACAACCATTACTACTGGCGGAAGCCGATCCTGCGACTCGAAGCTGAAACGATCCGCGACCGGATGTTGAAGGTGACCGGTCAACTCGACGAGCAACTGTATGGGGCGCCGGTCAGTATTAAAGAAGACGACTTCGGCCAGATCGTGGTGTCGGGTGAGCAGCATCGCCGCAGCCTGTATGTCATGGCCCGCCGCAGTCAGCCGGTCGGCATGCTGCAGACCTTCGATGCGCCCGTGATGGAAACCAACTGTGAGCGTCGTTCCAGTTCGACCGTGGCGACTCAGTCGCTGATGCTGATGAACGGCAGCTTTATCCTGTCACAATCCGGCAAGCTGGCAGAAAAACTGACCAGTGAAGCACCCGAACTCAAGCCAGAAACGCTGGCACAGCTGCCGGCACTCCCCGCGACGGCGAAGCCCGTCTGGAGTTATGGCTATCGCAGCCTGGCTGATACGAAATCGTTGACCAGTGAATTTACGCCACTGCCACACTGGACCGGATCCAGCTGGCAGGGAGGTCCTAAGCTTCCCGATCCACAACTGGGCTGGGTCACTCTAAATGCCGGCGGTGGACATCCCGCTACGAAATATGCCGCAGTCCGTCGCTGGACCGCGCCTGCAGCGGGCACACTGTCTGTCACAGGCAAGCTGCAGCACGGGAACGAAAACGGGGACGGCGTCCAGACGCTGGTTCTCTCCAGTCGTTCCGGTCTGGCTGGTGAGTGGAAAGTGCATCACAGCGCCGCCGATACGAACGTGGCTTCACTGGCTGTACAGCAGGGGGACACGATCGATTTCATCACAGGCTGCAATGGTAATACCGGCTTCGATTCTTTCTCCTGGGGGCTGCAGCTGACCCTCAAGGCTGAAGGCGGTCCGACTTTCAAATGGGATTCGGCAGCCGAGTTTCGGGGGCCGGAACCACCGCAGAAAAGTCTGCCCGCTCAGGCTTCGTATGCGTTTGAGCTGGCTTATTGTCGCAAACCGACGGACGACGAATTGCAGATGGTGATCCGCTTCATTGGAAACCAGCTGGCCTGGCTGCAGCAGCATCCCGATCAGTTGCCCAAGGGAGTCACCCCGGTTCGGCAGACGATGACCAATCTCTGCCAGACTCTGATGAGCTCCAACGAGTTTTTATACATCGATTAGTAAACTACTGCTGCATCGCGGTACATAATGTTCGCGCGATGCCAGTACAGATACTCCTTTGAATCAGGTGAGTTACTGATGACACAGTTTTTCAGCAGACGACAGTTTCTGGCAGAAAATGCAATGGGGATTGGCTCGGTCGCTTTGGCCTGGCTGTTGAACCAGGAGCAGGCCCAGGCCCGCCCCAAAAGCGTGACCGCGGAGCAGGAACACTTCGACCTGAAGCCAAAACCCGCACCAATGGCACCGCAGGCTAAAGCGATGATTTCGCTGTTCCAGCACGGCGGACCGGCGCACATGGATCTGACTGATCCCAAGCCGGAGCTGTCCAAGTACAGCGGCACCGATTTTAAAGGGGATATTCACTACAGCTTCGTAAATGAAGCCAGTAAGAAGCTGCTGGGCAGTCCCTGGAAATTTCGCAAACATGGTGAATGTGGCACCGAGCTTTCAGAACTGCTGCCGCACCTGGGAGAGGTCGCCGACGATATCTGCCTGATTCGTTCGATGCACACCGGAGCCAATGGTCACGAAGTTTCCATCCGTTATTTTCACGGTGGCATTCCCGGCGTTGTCGGGCGACCGAATCTTGGGTCGTGGCTGGTTTACGGTCTCGGATCGGAATCGCAGAACCTGCCGGCATACATGGTACTCACCGATCCGGGCGGACTGCCTGTGGACGGCGTGACCAACTGGTCCAACGGGTTCATGCCTTCGCTGTTCCAGGGAACCGTACTGCGTCCCAAAGAGCCGCGGATTCTGAACCTGGATGCACCCGCGCATCTGCAGGGAGATCTGCAGGCCCAAAACCTGGAACTGCTGCAGTCTTTGAACCGGAAACATTATGAACAGCATCCGCATGAGTCCGATCTCGAAGCACGCATCGCCAGCTACGAACTTGCAGCGCGGATGCAGACCGCGGCCCGCGAAGCACTCGACCTGTCACAGGAAACGCAGGCGACTCAGGAAATGTACGGCTTGAACAATCCCAAGACCCGCGACTACGGTACCCGCTGTCTGATTGCCCGCCGACTGGTAGAGCGGGGCGTTCGGTTCGTGCAACTGTTCCTGGGAGGGCAGCCGTGGGACAATCACAGCAGTATCATTACCGGGCTGCCTGCGATTTGTGGTCGCACCGATCAACCTGCGGCGGCACTCGTTAAAGACCTCAAACAGCGCGGGATGCTGGATTCCACACTGGTCCACTGGGGGGGCGAAATCGGTCGTCTGCCTGTGACCCAGGATCATGGCGATCCCAAGAAAGCGGGCCGCGATCACAACGGGCAGGGCTTCAGCATCTGGCTGGCCGGCGGCGGAATCAAGCCGGGGATGACCTTCGGCAAAACCGACGAATTCGGGCACAAGGCAGTTGAGAATGTGGTCACCCCCAATGACTTCCAGGCAACCATCATGCGGCTGTTTGGGCTCGATCATCAGAAGCTGTTGTTCTTCTATAACGGACAGGAGCAAATGATTACTAATAACCGTCCAGCTCGCGTCGTATCCGAAATCCTGAACAAACCGGTGCCAACTGTCGGAGGAGACGCCTGAAGTTGAGGCGTTTCGGCAACATCTCGTTAAATCCGTACGTGAGCGGGAATATCGATCAGCGGGTCGATTTTTTCGCTCATTTTCCGTTTGCCTCAGTGACGGAAAGAGGGGAAAGTTCAAGTACTTAATTAAACTTAAATATTGACAGTGTCGATTCACATTAGTAAGGTTTTATATAGAGATAGCGCTATATTAAGCATCCCTCCATCACTCAATCCCACCCCAATCAGAGCCGCCATGAATATCTTGCCTCAAGCAGTATCGACGCGTCGGTTATTTTTCGGTTTGACTCTTCTGCTGGTCTCACTTTATCTCAGTAATGCCACCCATGCCGAAGACGTGAAACAGCCGGTCAGTTTTGTGAATGATGTGATTCCCGTCCTGACGAAAGCAGGCTGTAACATGGGAACCTGTCATGCGAAAGCAGGGGGAGGCCAGAACGGTTTTCAGCTCTCGCTGCTGGGATTCGAACCGCTCGAAGATTACGACAGCCTGGTCAAGGAAGCACACGGACGACGTCTGTTTCCTGTTGCTCCGACTCAGAGTCTGCTGCTGACCAAAGCGACCAACGAAACACCACATGGTGGCGGCAAGCGGCTGAATCGGGATTCCGAAGGTTACCGGCTGATTCAGCGCTGGATTGAAGAAGGCGCGCAATGGAAGACCGGCGCTGAGCCGGAACTGGTCTCCGTCGAAGTGCAGCCCGAACGCGGCCTGGTTGAGATGGGCGAAAAACAGCAGCTCAAGGCCATCGCCAAATATTCCGACGGCTCGACCCGTAACGTGACACACACTGCGTTATATGAATCCAACATTAAGTCGATGGCGGACGTCGACGAAGAGGGACTTGTCAAAGTCAAAGACATCCCGGGGAAAGTCGCCATTATGGTTCGTTACCAGGGAAAGATCGCGGTCTTCACCGCAGCCATTCCCCTCAACGCACCGATTCAGAAAGTACCCAGCGAAAAGAATTTCATCGATCAGCATGTGTTCGCGAACCTCAAAGAACTGGGGATTCCTCCTTCGCCGGTCTGCGACGATGCGACCTTCCTTCGCCGGGTGACGATTGATATCTGTGGTCGTTTCCCCACAGAGGAAGAAACAAAAACATTTCTGGCCAGCACCGAAGCCGACAAGCGGGACAAACTCGTGGAGCGTCTGCTGCAGAGCCCGAACTATGCGGATTACTTCGCTTCTAAATGGACGCCGCTCCTGAAAAACCGTCGGGACGCCGCCAGTGATATTACATCGAACTTTGCTTTCCACGCCTGGATCCGCGACAGCATGCTGGCCAACGTGCCCTACGATCAACTTGTTCGTGAACTGCTGGGTGCAACCGGAACCGTTGTCAGCAATCCGCCTGTCGCCTGGTATAAACGGGTGACCGATCCCAAGGAACAGCTCGAAGATATTGCCCAGTTGTTCCTGGGAGTTCGTATGCAGTGTGCCCAGTGCCACCACCATCCGTTCGAACGCTGGAGCCAGGACGACTATTACGGTCTGGCAGCATTCTTCTCGCAGATCGGACGTAAGCCGACCGGTACACGGGGCGAAGACCTGATCTTCCACGAACGAGGTGTGGCCCAGGCGAAGAATGTCAAATCAGGTGAAATGCTGAAACCTGTCGCGCTGGGAGATTCTGTGGGTGAGATTTCACCCGATGAAGATCCCCGTCTGAAACTGGTTAACTGGATGAGTTCTCCGGAGAATCCTTTCTTCGCGAAGGCCCTGGTGAACCGCTACTGGAAACATTTCTTCAAGCGGGCCTTGATTGAACCCGAGGATGACATTCGGGACACCAACCCCCCTTCGAACCCGGAACTGATGGCTGCTCTGGAAGCACATTTCATTAAGTCCGGATTCGATCTGAAGGCACTGGTCAAGGTGATTACCCAGTCGCACACGTATCAGTTGAGTTCGATGCCCAACGAATACAATCTACTTGATCGCCAGAATTACTCGCGGTTCTATCCGCGACGTCTGCAGGCTGAGGTGATGCTCGATTCCATCGATGATCTGGCCGGGTCGACCAGCTCGTTCGCGAACCTGCCACCGGGGACCCGGGCGATTGCCTTACCCGATAACAGTTACACCAATTCCTCAGCGTTTCTGAAAGTCTTCGGTCGTCCCAACAGTGCATCCGTCTGTGAATGCGAGCGGGAACAGACTTCCAGCCTGGCTCAGAGCCTGCACCTGATGAATTCGAACGAGGTCAAGTCGAAGCTGGCAGCCGGAGGTGGCCGGGCCGCCCAACTCGCGAAAGAAGACGAGCCCATCGAAGCCCAGGTGAAAGAGCTCTACATGGCTGCTTTTTCACGTGAGCCTCGTCCCGAAGAATTGAAAACCGCAATCGAATTTCTGACGACTCCGGTCGAAGATGGAAAAACCAAAGCGGATGCAAAGAAAAAACCGACCAACAAAGATTTTCAGGATTTGATCTGGGCCTTGATGAACACGAAGGAGTTTCTGTTCAATCACTAGGCAGCCGATTTTTATCAACTGGTAATCTGTCAGCAACGCGACCTGAAAACGACGAATCAATTAAAACCTTCTATCCAGAGGCTGTGAATCATGAAAGCTCTTCGACCGCAACTTTCTCTCGTTGTGGGGATCTGTCTCATCACTCTGGGGCTGTCTGCTTCCACCGCGAACGCACAGTCCGTCTGCCTGCCCGCTCCGCGTCTACTGACCACGATGCCCATGGGCGGACAGGTCGGCACAACGTTCGAAGTCAAAATTGCTGGTGAAGATATTGATGATGCTGAAGAACTCAACTTTTCCCATCCTGGGATCACTGCGGAACCCAAGCTGGATCAAAATGGCCTGCCGATCGCCAATCAGTACGTGGTGACAATTGCCAAAGACTGTCCGGTTGGTGTTCATGAAGCACGCGTGATGACCCGGCTTGGCCTCTCGACTTCCCGTGCCTTCAATGTGGGAGACCTGACCGAAGCCGTTCAGACCCCTGGCAAAAATTCTTCACTGGAAACGGCGATGCAACTGGATCTGAACTCGATCTGTAATGCCATCATGACCAGCCGCAAGATCGATTACTACACCTTCGAGGCCAAAGAAGGGCAGCGGGTTGTCGTCGATTGTGCTGCCAAGGGCATTGATTCCAAACTGAATCCGGTCGTCATCATTGCCAATGAGCGCGGCATGGACCTGGTCGTTGAACGTCGCGGCGGCATGCTCGATTTCAAAGTTCCCCAGACCGGAAAATATGTGATTAAAGTGCACGGTCTGACTTACGATGGTGGTCCGCATCACTTTTATCGCCTGGCCGTCAAAGCAGTACAGCCAGATGAGCTTGTAAAACGACTGCCTTCGATTCAATCCGTGAGTGCGTTTTCCTGGCCGCCCGCCGGTCTGACTGATGCCAACATCCTTCCCGAAGCGGAACCGAATAACAAACACGCCGAAGCCCAGAAAATCACCCTGCCGTGTGACATCACCGGTAATTTCTATCCCGCAGCCGACGTCGATACCTTCGAGTTCAACGCGAAGAAAGGGGAAGTCTGGTGGGTGGAAGTTGCTTCCGAACGTCTGGGGCGACCTACCGATCCTTCGATCGTCGTTCAGCAGGTCACCGGCACTGGTGCTGATGAGAAACGGACCGACCTGGTCGAGCTGAAAGACATTCCCAGTCCGGTCAAAGTTTCCAGCAACGGCTATTCTTATGACGGACCTCCCTACAATGCCGGTTCGTCCGATATCCTCGGTAAAATGGTGATTAAGCAGGATGGCGTCCATCGGCTGCAGATTCGAGACCTGTTCGGGGGAACCCGCAACGATCCGAAAAACATTTACCGCCTGGTGATCCGCAAAGCGGCTCCCGACTTCGCAATTGTCGGCTGGGCGTTGCATATGAATCTACGTAATGGAGACCGCAACGCACTCTCCAAGCCCATCGCCCTGCGGGGGGGAGCGACGATGCCTTTCGAAGTGGTTGTGGTACGCCGCGATGGCTTTGATGGTGAGATCGAACTTTTCATGGATAACCTGCCTGAGGGAGTGACAGTGAGTGGAGTGAGAATTCCCCAAGGCAAATCCCGGGGCATTATGCTGATTACGGCTGAAGAAAATGCACCCCAGGGATACACGAGTGCCAACTTCTATGGTAAAGCGACCATTGATGGTAAAGAGGTAACCCATCCCTGTTACCTGGCTTCAATGCAGTGGCCGGTCAAGAACGCCTGGAGTGAAATTCCCAGTCCACGGCTCATGGCCGACGTTCCGGTTTCGGTGACCGAATCCGAACAGGCCCCGATCACGATTACCCCCGCGGAAGATAAAGTCTTTGAAGTCACCGCTGGCGAAAAACTGACCATTCCGCTCAAGCACATTCGTCGCAGTGATTTTTCAGGGGCGAATATTACTCTGAAAACCTTCGGCGATGGCTTTGATCGCAATCCGGCCTTTGATGCCACTCTCAAAGGGGACAGTTCCGAAGCCGTGCTTGATCTGGCAAAACTGAAGCCCGCTCCCGGCGAATACAACATTGCATTTTACGGATATGCAGTTGCCCGCTATCGGGAAAATCCGACTGGCGTCGCCCTTGCAGAAGCAGGGCTCAAGCAGGCGAAACTGGAAGCGGAAGCTCTGTCCGCCAATGCAGACAAACTCGCAAAAATTGCCGAGTCTGCTCCTGATGCCGAACGTCCCGGTGCGAAATCTGCAGCGAAAGAGGCGGCAGCCAAAGCAAAAGTAGCTCAGAGCGACATCACAAAAGCCGATAAACAGTTAAAAGCAGCCGTTGCTCGCGCCAAGCCCAAAGATATCGTCGACATCATCGTCTCCACTCCGATTCGTGTTCGTGTCAATCCAGCTAAGAAGGCCCAATAGAGATGACAGACAACTTTTATGCTTCATCGATTCAACCCTGTCCGGGACCGGTCAATCGTCGTGGCTTTCTCCGCATGGGACTCGCTGGCTTTGCTTCACTGAGCTTGCCTGGAATTCTGCGTCTGCGGGCCGCCAGCCCGGTGCAGAAGAAAAAAGATAACACGGCCGTCATCATGGTCTGGCAGCCGGGTGGGTGCTCGCACATCGACACGTACGATCCGAAACCGACTGCTCCCGTTGAATATCGCGGCCCGTTTAATACGATCCGTACCAGCGTACCGGGGATTGATTTCACCGAACTGCTGCCCATGCAGGCGAAGATTGCGGATAAATTCACGGTGCTGCGTTCCATGCGTCACGGCAGTCCCGGCCATCCCGCGGGAACACTGCGGATGCTGACCGGCGATACGGACATTCGCGATAAAACCAATCCCAAGTATCCGGACTGGATGTGCGTCACGAATTATCTGCGTTCCAAGCAGGGACCGCGGGAAAATCCATTGCCACCATATGTCGGCATCAACTTCTCTTCGCAGAGAGTCGGGGCGGCTTACCTGGGCGATGCCTACGGTCCGTTTACGGTATCCGGAGATCCGAACAGACCGAATTTCAGTGTGCCTAATATCGGTCTGTCCAATGCCTCTGAAGTGAAGCAGCTGGATCGCCGGGCTGATCTCCGTGCAAAACTGGATACTCTGGAACGCTCTTTCGACCAGGCCGGGGAACTTGAAGCACTGGACGAATTCGAAGCACAGGCGTTGACTCTGCTGACCAATCCCAAGGCAAAAGACGCATTCGATCTTAGTAAGGAAGATGATAAGACACGCGATCGCTATGGTCGTAACTCCTGGGGACAGCAGTTGCTGATGGCGCGTCGTCTGGTCGAAGCGGGCGTCGATGTGATTTCGACCAGCCTCAGTGGTCCTCTCTGTGGTCGCGTCAATAACTGGGATGACCACGCCGTGAATCACCATGTGTTTGATGCTCTGCGTTTCCGTTCACAAGCTTACGACCAGGCCGTCTCGGCTCTGATCGAAGACATCTACGACCGGGGCCTGGATGAACGGGTGCTGGTTGTGGTGACAGGTGAATTTGGCCGGACTCCCAAGGTGAATTACCAGCCCAGTACCGGGGAAGGAAACGCGAGTGCTCCCGCCGGAACCAAGCAGCCCGGTCGCGACCACTGGCCACGTGCGTTCTCTAATATCTGGGCCGGTGGCGGTATCGAAACCGGACGCTTCATCGGTGCCAGCGACAAGCTGGGTGAAGATTCCATCGAACGCATCTGCGGTGCGGGTGATTTCCTGGCGACGATTTACCACCATTTGGGCATCGATTCCTCGAACGTCTTCATCGAAGATTTCAACGGACGTCCGACACCCATTATCGCCGACCAGGGCAAACCGATTCCGGAACTGCTGGGTTAGTTCCCTGCTATAGAGTCTGTCGCTGGAACTGCACGTTCTTCGCGAAGTAGCGTCTGCTGACTCTGTCGTCAATCCTGCGCAGTGGGTAGACTTGCGACTTGTGATCATCCTCTCTTCTCTGTTCTGAGGGAATCGACAAGTCGCATGAGTACCTATGTTGTTCTGGTTTACATCGCCGTCTATTTAAGCATGCTGCTGGGGGGCATCCCCGGCCTGCGCGTTGACCGTACTGGTGCTGCGCTGCTGGGAGCGATTCTCCTGCTGGCCGGACAAGGCATTACGGAGCAGCAGGCGCTCAACTCGATCGACGTACCAACACTGGCGTTACTTTTCGGATTGATGGTCGTCTCGGCCCAGTTCCAGCTGGGAGGCTTTTACGGCTACGTGTTGCAGCGCGTGGTGCTGTATGACATGGCTCCCGCGACACTGCTGGCAGCGGTGATTGCACTGACCGGTGCACTCAGTGCGATTCTGACGAATGATGTTGTCTGTCTGGCGGTTGCACCACTGCTGGCTCGTCTGTGTCTCAAGAAACGGCTCAACCCGGTTCCATTTCTGCTGGCCCTGGCTTGTGCAGCGAATATCGGCAGTGCAGCCACGTTGATTGGCAATCCACAGAATATCCTGATTGGTGAATCACTTCAGCTGTCTTTCAATCGATATCTGCTGATTGCGACGCCACCCTGTCTGGTCGGCCTGTCACTGGTCTGGTGGGTTATTGTCAAAGTATATCGAGATCAATGGACGGTCGCACCCGGGGAGAGCATTCCGTCTGAGGAGCCCCCTTTCAATCGCTGGCAGACTCTGAAGGGAACCGTGATTCTGTTGGTGCTGGTGGTGTGCTTTATGTTTGCTCCCTGGGCGCGGGAACTGTTGGCACTTTGTGCGGCCGGCGTCCTCCTGCTCAGCCGTACTTTTTATTCCCGGAGCGTGATGGGACTGGTCGACTGGCCTTTGCTGGTCCTGTTTATCAGCCTGTTCATTGTCAATCAGGCATTCCAGCTGGCGGGAGGCATGGACTGGGTGATGTCTCATACCGAAGCTGCCGGGATCTCGCTTTCTGAACCGGTGCCGCTGTTTCTGGGAACGGCGGTGTTGAGTAACCTGGTTTCCAATGTCCCGGCAATCATGTTGCTGTTACCGGTCGTAGAAGGCAGCAGTCTGGGGGCGTTACTGGCCCTGAGCAGCACCCTGGCGGGTAACTTCATCATTGTAGGAAGTGTGGCGAATATCATTGTTGTGGAAGCAGCCCGGCAGGTGGGAATCAAAATCAGTTTCCGCACACATGCGAGAGTCGGGATTCCCGTCACGCTGGGCAGCCTGTTGATCGCGGGAGGCTGGCTCTGGCTGGTGACCTGAACTGGGGAGTTCATCCCGGAAATTCAGGCGTCGCTCACAATACGGGGCCAAGCATTGCGACCGTGTTGTTCCAGAAACGCCGCGGTAATGACCAGTTGGTGACATCTTCCAGGGTGATTTCCTTCGCACCGGCCAGGTATTCTTCCTGGCGCCCCCGGACTGCGGTCGTCAGCTTCGGATCGTACAGCAGGATGTTGTTTTCGTAATTCAGATCGAAGCTGCGTCGGTCCATATTCGCTGATCCGATCAACGTGATCTCCCCGTCGAAGGTCAGCGTCTTGGCGTGCAACAGACCGCCGGTATATTCGTAAATCTTCACTCCTGCTTCCAGGAGTTCCCGATAATAACTGCGACTGGCGGCGGCCACGAAACGGGAGTCGTTGCGAGCCGGGAAAATAATCCGGGTATCGACGCCCCGATAGGCGGTCGCGCACAGGGCTTCCTGCAGCGGTTCGTTAGGCACGAAATAGGGGGTCGAAATGACCAGTTCGCGGCGTGATGTGTGAATCAGGGCTGTGAACATTTCGGGCATCGCCGAATTGCGCACGGTCGGACCGGTGCCGATTACCTGGGCGGGAAGACCGTGTTCGAATGAGGTTACTGGTTCAGAGAGCAGGTCAGACAGGTCTTCATCGACATAGGTCATCCAGTCACTGAGAAACAGGTATTGGTTTTGTCGGGCAATGGGACCTTCAAACCGGACGACCGCATCGACCCAGGGAGCAAATTTCGCTTTGATCCGAAATTCCGCATCGGAACAGTTCTGGCTTCCGCAGTAGGTAATGCCTCCATCGATGACGACGATCTTGCGGTGATTTCGGAGATCGATGCGGCCAATCAGCATGCGCTTCAAAGGATTTCCAATGGGCAGGGCTACGGCCACATGGACGCCCGCCTGACTCATTTCGCGCCAGTGCGCAGACTTGATCATCAGGCGTGACCCCAGACCGTCCGCCATTGCCCGGCACTTCACGCCCCGGGCGGCAGCCCGCTTGAGGGCTTCGACGACCTTGCAGCCGTTATTGTCGGGGAGCCAGATGTAAAACAGCAGATGCACATGATCCTGAGCAGCGTCGATATCGCGGATCATTTCATCAATGACCGTATTCGAGTCGGGCAGCAGTCGGGCCCGGTTGCCTTCGGCCGGTTCAAAATTGCTGATGGAACGGCCCACGCGGAACAGATGCTCGTAGCGTTCGGGGACAGAAGGCAGTACCGGGTGATGACAGGTGTCTTGGGGCGCAGAATAATGGGGCAGACCCGCGAGGACCCGCTGCATACGGGCAACGCGGCGGTGACCAATATTAACTTCACCGAGCAGCAGATAAGCCAGGATGCCGCCGACCGGTATTGTGGCGATCACCACGATCCAGGCCAGGCGGGACGTTGGTTCGCGATGCGGTCGCAGAATGACGCGAATGATCACCAGGATCTCGATCAGGATGTGAATCTCCACCACGATTCCGGTGATGCTCATCGGTGTCTCTTTCTCTCAGAGATAAGTCAGTCAGCGCGTCGGGAAAGGCATGACCGCTGTCGGTCACATCTGGACAGGCACAACTTACCGCATTCAGGGCAGCAGATCAAGACTCGACTTATGTTCGAGGATATTGACAGATTAGTGAGAACGTGGCCTTTGAATCTGACTTCTCGATTGGGTACTGATCTGACAACTTAGACAACTCCCCGGAGATCCACTATGATCAACGGGTATGCTCGGGTGTTCAAACTGAGCCGTCTGATTGATTCGTCCTGGAGAATGGTTGATGTTGTCACCTCGATTACTGTCTCGCTCTATTTGTTTACTGCTTTGTCTTATCGTCTATGAGGGCGACGCGCATGTCTTTGCGAGTGAACCGCGGGCGCAAGGGCTGGTGGAGTTAAAACGATTTCCTGCACGCGAAGCACATCAGGCGGTCGCCGTGGATGAGCATGCGTTTTATGCGATTTCCAGTCGCGAGATCGGCCGGTACGACAAACAGAGTGGTCAGAAACTGAAGCTCTGGTCGCCGCCGCGGGATTCGCATATCAAGCATCTGAACAGCGGGATTGTGATTGACGGCAAGCTGTATTGTGCTCATTCTAACTGGCCCGCATCCCCGCTGAAAAATACGATTGAGGTGTTTGATGCGACGAGTCTACGTCCACTGCAGACATTGAAGTTTCCCAAAACAACCGGAGCGATCAACTGGGTTGACCGCCGGGAGGGAAAGTGGTGGGTGGTCTTCGCCTTTTACGGAAAAGCAGAGACTGTTAAGCAGACCCGACTGGTACGCTACAACGATCAATGGCAGCCGGAAGCGGAGTGGACCTTTCCGGAACAGGTGGTGCAACGCTTTCTGCCCAACAGTAATTCCGGTGGTGCCTGGGGGCCGGGAGGACTGCTCTTCACGACCGGTCACGATCATGGGGAGCTCTATGTCTTGCGGGTTCCCGAGCAACCGGGAGTGATGGAGTACGTGGAAACGCTGGCTGCTCCCCTCGCAGGGCAGGGGATTGCCTGGGATGCGACAGATGCAGGTGTCCTGTATGGCATCGTTCGCAAGCAACGCGAAGTCGTCAAGATGCGACTCAAGCAGGCTGAATGAGGGAACGCGATCCCTTCAGGCTGCATTCAGGGCCCCGTCTACTTCAGACAAGTTGACTGACTTGCACAATCGGGAGTGACTCAGGACAATAAGCGGCCCTTACGTAAATGAAGTCTGGAGTCCCCATGAGTGAACACATTATTTTATCCCTGTCCTTTATTCTGCTGGCCGGTATTGTCTGCCAGTGGCTCGCCTGGCGGGTAAAATATCCCGCGATCATTTTCCTGCTGGCCACAGGGATTTTCGCCGGCCCGGTGATGGGCTGGCTGGATCCGGATGAACTGTTTGAAGATCTGCTGTTTCCCTTCGTCTCACTGGCTGTGGCGGTGATTCTGTTCGAGGGAAGCCTGACACTGAAGCTGCAGAACATACCCGGGCTGGAGCGGGTCATCCGAAATATGATTACCATCGGTGCCTTCATCACCTGGATGGGAACGACCTTGGCGACACGACTGCTGCTGGATTTTTCCTGGAATGTGTCGTTTTTGTTCGGTGCCCTGATGGTGGTCACCGGGCCGACTGTCATTACACCACTACTGAGGACCGTGCGACCCAAAGAGAATGTGGCCCATATCCTGCAGTGGGAGGGAATTCTGATCGATCCCCTGGGAGCGATTCTGGCGGTTCTGGTGTTCGAATTCATTCTGGCAGGGGGGGCCGAAGGGGGCTTTGCCGCGGGGCTGGTCGTGTTCGGTAAAATGGTGTTGATTGGGGTGCTGTTTGGCGCAGTGAGTGGTTACCTGTTTGCATTCCTGCTGAAGAAATACTGGATCCCTCAGTATCTGCATAACTTCGCCTCGCTGGCTTTGGTGTGTGTCGTGTTTGCTGTCTCCAATATGTTCGAGGCGGAATCCGGCCTGCTTTCGGTGACGGTGCTGGGAATCTGGCTGGCAAATACCAAAGGTCTCGATCTGGATGACATCCTGGATTTCAAAGAAAGCCTGAGTATCCTGCTGATTTCCATGCTGTTCATCATGCTGGCAGCCCGTATGAACCTGAGTTCATTTCGTGATTTAGGCTGGCCTGCGGTGGCGGTGTTCGCGGTAATTCAATTTGTGATTCGCCCGGTAAGCGTGCATCTTTGTGCCCTGGGATCCAAACTGTCGATGAACGAGCGGCACCTCCTGTCGTGGATTGCTCCGCGCGGGATTGTCGCAGCAGCAATCTCGGCCCTGTTTGCCATTAAACTGCAGGCGGTCGGCTATCCATTTGCTGCGGCGATGGTTCCCCTGACATTCATGGTGATTGTAGGGACGGTGGTGTTACAGAGCACGACTGCCGGCCCGCTGGCCCGCTTTCTGAAAGTCGCTGAGCCTGAACCGAACGGTTTTCTGATTGTCGGTGCAAACCGTCTGGCACAGGTGATTGCCCTGGAATTGAAGAAAAACGGCATTCGGACATTTCTGACCGACCAGAACTGGTCTTCCGTGACAGAAGCCCGTCTGAAAGGGCTGCAAGCATACTGGGGAAACCCCGTGTCGGAACATGCGGAACGCCATATTGACCTGATCGGCATTGGACACCTGCTGGCGGTCTCCCCCCAAATGGAACTGAATGCACTGGCGGCACATTATTATCGACTGGAGTTTGCCAAGGAGAATATCTTCACGATCCGGATTTCGGAACCTACGGCTGGGAAGGCCGAAGCAAAGACTGCTTTTAAGTATGGTGGGCGCCCCGTGTTTAGTGAATCGCTGAACTATCAGGATCTGAGCCGGATGCTGGAGCAGGGGGCAGAAATGAAAACGACTGTGTTGTCAGAAGAATTTACCTTTGAACAGTTTCAGAAACAGATCGACGCGAGACGTATTCCGTTATTTGCCATCGATACCAGTCACCGTGTGCAGGTCTTTACAGCAGAACCTAAATTTCAACCAAAGGCAGGCTGGAAGATCATGAGTCTGGCGGAGCAGGTACCTGTCGAAACCGGGTAATTACTTTGAATGGAGCTTTCACTCACCGGTAAGCTTTAAAGCTTAAGACTGGTCGGCTGCTCTGTTTGCTGTGGAATACGTACCTGTGTCTATTTTAAAGCCTTTTCAGGGTTCGTAGTGGCCATTAGAGTTAACTGGTGCCAATGGTCTGCCTTACCCGGAAGCTTCTTTGAATGTGAATCGATCCATTTTATGCCTGACGCGATCTGTCCTCTGGTTGATCAGAGGATAATGCTCATGTCGTCGCTCAGGTCGGCAAAGAACTGATCGGCTTCGTTTTCCCAGGCCGGTAGCTTGCGGACTCCGGGAACCAGGCTGTCTTCCATCCAACCGCTTTCCTCGTGATCGTAACCTAACAGGTGCCCCAGTTCGTGCATGATCACCGACCAGAGATCCACTTTCTCGGCGGCATCGCTGTCCGGCAGGGCAATCAGTGTCAGGTCAGAGGATTCAGTGAACTCGTCGTGACTGGTGGGAGTCGCATCAATGAACCAGCCATACCCGGCGGCATTGCTGTCGATATAGATGGTGTTTCCGGCAGCGCGTCCCAAGGTGTCGCCGGACAGGTCGGTTACCTGAATATTGATCGATTTCAGTTTCTGACTGTTGACTGGTGAAGCTGGAGAACTGACGTCATCGACTGCGCTGTCGAGCATACTCTGAGCTGTCGTCTGCTTGAGTGGCTCGACGATCAACGGAGGTTCAGCCTGGGACTCGACCGTCAGCAGATTATTCCAGACCTCGGGATAGCTTGATGCATAATTGACCTGATCTCTACCTTCCCTGGTTTTATTGTAATTCGAAGCAAAGAGGAGCAAGTCTTTGAATTCGACACGATCATTCTGGTTCAGGTCTGCAAACCAGGCGTAGTCGGAGTCAGATTGACTGGGGATTGAATTATAGACGCTGGCAAACAGCAGCAGATCGCGGAAGTTAATCCGATTGTCATCATTGAGATCGTAGGGGTTTGCCCAGATTTCTGTTCCAGCGAATGCTGCGGGAACGGTATCGAGAGCGATATCATCGACTAACGTCACCTGCGGTGTATTGATCTCGAATTCCAGATCGTACGGTCCGATGCTCTTGTTTTCCAGGTCGAGTAATATCTGATCTTCACTGGCGGGTTCGAACTTGATGCGTGCGAAGAGCAGATACCTGTCCGACCCTCGTTGTGTCTCGGTGGTTTCCGCGTAAAGGTTACTGATTGTGCCACTCGCGTCATCGATCAGCCCCATCTGGTTTTGAGTAAAGGCTCCTCCAAATTCGATTTCACTCGCGGAAGTGTATTGTGTCTGATAGCTGAATTCCAGACTGGTGGAGAAGATGCCCTGGGAGGTTGGGTTGAGTGCATCGACCCAGATTTCAACCCAGTAGGTAGACCATTCATCAACCCATTCCCGACCTGCGGGAAGAGTCAACACTTCTCCTGTGCTCGTCGTATTCGATGGCTGTCTCACAATTCGCAGGTGTAGTTCTGCAGTCACGCGGTCATCATCCCTGATGGTGGCCTGACCCTGGCTATCCGCCAGGATGACATTCCGACCAGCCGACTGCAGACCTGAGAGATCGACGAGCAATGTTTCATGTGCTTCGATCAATGGGGAATCGACGATGGAGATCGTAATAGTTTTGCTGAGCTCACCCGGATTGAAATTGAGCGTGCCGGTGGTGTTCTGGTAATCGTCGGGGGCACCAGCTGTCTGGTCGGACGTGGCATAATTGACGGTCACAGTGGTGTCGACTGGTTGGTCGAGGGAGACGGTGAGGGTGGCGGTGCCTGCATCTTCGTCTACTGTCACATCATCGATGGTCATGGCGGCCTGGTCGTCGTCCTGAATGGTGACCTGCGCCTCGGAGTCAGAGATGCTGACGTCACGTCCACTTGCCTGAAGTGCAGAGAGAGTAACCAGGAAGGTTTCATCGAGTTCGACGAGGTTTGAATCGACGATGGGGATGGTGATTGTCTGACTTAGCTCTCCCGGATTGAAGGTCAGTGTGCCTGCGGTGGTTTGATAATCATCGGGAGCACCGGCACTCTGGTCGGAAGTTGTATAATCCACAGTTACAGTGGTGTCGATGGGTTGATCGATTGAGACGGTAAGGGTGGCAGTACCAGCGTCTTCGTCGACGGTCAAATCATTGATGGAGATGGCTGCCTGGTCGTCGTCCTGAATGGTGACCTGAGCCAGGGAGTCCGTGATGATAACATCGCGTCCGCCCGCCTGGAGACCTGAGAGTGAGACCAGGAAGGTTTCATCCAGCTCGATGATGTTTGAGTCGATAATGGGGATGGTAATCGTCTGACTTAGCTCTCCCGGATTGAAGGTGAGTGTGCCGGTGGTGGTTTGATAATCATCGGGAGCACCGGCGCTCTGGTCGGACGTGGCATAATTGACGGTTACAGTGGTGTCGACCGGTTGATCCATCGAAACGGTGAGGGTGACAGTGCCGGCGTCTTCAGCGACGGTGACATCATCGATGGTGATAGCAGCCTGATCGTCGTCCTGAATGGTGACCTGAGCCAGGGAGCCCGTGATGATGACATTACGTCCGTCGGCCTGAAGAGCTGAGAGCGAGACCAGGAAGTATTCATTCAGCTCAATTGTGTTTGAGTCGATAATGGGTATCGTAATCGTCTTAATCTGTTCTCCCGGATTGAAGGTGAGTGTGCCCGAGACGCTCTGGTAATCGTCAGGGGCTCCTGCAGTCAGGTCGGAAGTTGCATAATCGATATACACATTGGTGTCAACTGGCTGATCCAACGAGACGGCGAGAGTGACAGTGCCCGCATCTTCATCGACAGTGACATCATCGATTGATATAGCCGCCTGGTCGTTGTCCTGAATGGTGACCTGAGCCTGTGAATCGGTGATGCTGACATCACGTCCGCTTGCCTGAAACGCAGAGAGCGTAACCAGGAAGGTTTCATCGAGCTCGACGAGGTCTGAATCGACGATGGGAATGGTAATCGTCTTGCTCTGTTCTCCCGGATTGAATGTCAGTGTTCCGGTGGTGGTCTGATAATCGTCGGGGGCACCAGCTGTCTGGTCCGAGGTGGCATAATCGACGGTTACCGCAGTGTCGACGGGTTGATCCATGGAGACGGTGAGGGTGGCGGTGCCTGCGTCTTCAGTGAATGTGACATCATCGATGGAAATGGCTGCCTGGTCGTCATCATGAATGGTGACCTGTGCCTGGGAGTCAGAGATGATGACATTCCGTCCGCTTGCCTGGAGTGCAGAGAGCATGACCAGGAAGGTTTCATCGAGTTCGACGCGGTCTGAATCGACGATGGGAATAGTAATCGTCTTGCTCTGTTCTCCCGGATTGAATGTAAGCGTACCGCTGGTGTTCTGGTAATCTTCGGGAGCAACGGCTGTCTGGTTGGAAGTCTCATAGTCAATGGTCACAGTCGTATCGACGGGGTGATCCATCGATATGGTGAGCGTGACAGTGCCCGCATCTTCATCGATGCTGGTATCGTTAATGGAAATGGCGGCCTGGTCATCATCCTGGATCGTGACCAGAGCCTGATCATCGGCGAAGACGACCTGGTGGCCATTGGATTGGATTCCCGAGAGGGTTACCAGAAATTCTTCATCTACTTCAACCACACCGTTATCGACCAGAGGAATGCTGATATTCTTGAGTTGCTCGCCAGGATTAAAGGTCAAGGTGCCGAAAGTGGTGATATAATCGTCGGGGTTGTCGGCAGTCTGACTGACTGTTGTGTAGTTGACCGTGATGGTCGTCTGAACCGATTTATCAAGAATCACGGGGATGACAACTGTGCCATTGTTTTCGTTGACGTTTCGGTTTGAAATCTGGATAGAAGCGACATCATTATCAGCAATCGTAACTGTTCCAGTATCCTGGATGAGGCTGGCTTCGACGGAGGGGTTCGAAATCACAACCGAAAACGTTTCCGTAGCCTCGACATTGGTATCGCCGATGATATCGATCGAGATGGTTTTTGTTTGTGTGCTTGAGGCCGCGTTATTATCAAACAGGATAGTGCCTGAGTATGCCAGGAAGTCTGAGCCTGCCAGTGCAGATCCGGAGAGGGTGTCGATGTCGAGCGAAATAGGGTCGGCGTGCAGGCCAGGGATGATACCGGTGGCAGTGACGGTGAGTTGGAGTGTCTGAGTACCGTTGTCATTCTCGGTGATGGTTGCATTGTCGATCGAGAAAGTCGGAACCTGTCGATTGAAGCTGAATACGTTCCCTCTGTTGTCGTATTCATTATACAGAGCTGCTACTACAAGATTGTTGTTGTTCAACGCAACGGTAGCACCAAATCCAAGCCCGAGCAGATCAGAGGAGGGTGGATAGCTGAGTTTGGTTTCATGGTCGAGATCCCAGCCAGCTGAACCATCGAAGAGGAATACGGAAGTCTTATTCGTTCCTACGGCAAGCAGATTGCCATCCAGGGCGAGACTGGAACCGAACAGGAAATAACTGTTCTGATCAGCTTGTGTCAATTTGATTTCTGATGGATTATTCCAGCCACCACTGCCATCAAACAGGTATACGGCTCCTGATTTTTCGTTTGCTCCAGAATGGTAAGGCGCAGAGACGGCAATCGTATTTCCATCGATGGCAACGGAGGAGCCGTAGCGATCTCCGGTTTGCAGGTCAGAGGCGTCGAGGATGGTTTCTGTTGCCGAATCCCAGCCGGTGACGCCCTTTTCATAGAGATAGGCCCCACCCCGATTTTGTTTCGCTTCAGCACCGACAACCAGTTTGTCACCATCCAGGTCGATGGAATAGCCGAAATGGTCTTGCGCACTTCCGTCTGATGCTGCCAGAATCGATTCTGTGGGCAGGGAAGTGGACCAGTCAGATCCGTTTCTCGTGTAGACATAAACCGCTCCGGAGGAGGGGGCGTTCCCGTTTGCCACAGTACCACTGACCACGATGGTATCGCCCTGGATCTCTAATGCCGTGTTGGCCGTAATTGAGTCCTGTGGAATCGAACGCGATAATCGTGATAACAGGGGAGTGACTGTCGGGGCAGTGGTAGTCCAGTCAGAGCCATTCATTTCATAAATGTAAACCTCTGCTGTGGAGTCGTCCATAATGGCATTAATGAGAATTGTACTGCCATCGATGGCGAAGGTTTCGCCGAAGAGACGAGTCTGTTCGGGATCTGGTGCGGTGAACGCCGTGGTGTATTCCCAGAAATCATCGTTTTCATCCGCAGGAGTTCCTGCGTCGTTCCGGGTGTAGAGGAAGACCACTCCCTCGGGCGAGAGGGGGGAATCAGAACGTGGCGCCGAGATCAACATGTATTGATCTGAAGTTACAATCGATTCTCCGAAGTAATCACCAACATTGTGTGCGGTCTGGGAGTCGGTAGGACTGAGTTCGCTTGCCAGCGTCCAGGTGTCAAGAGGCGATGGCTGGTAAACAAATACGGCACCACTTTCTATCCCATCCCGACTGATTCCCGGAACTCCTGTCGCAATTGTGCTACCTGAGATCGCTACCGTATCTCCAAAACTGAGCGACTCTGTAGAGTTGATGGATTCTATCGTCACGGTCATGGTGCTGGTGTCCCAGTCGGCGCCACCTTTGGAATAAATGAAGATAGAACCTGCATCACCGGCGCCGGGAGAGCCGACAACCAGTTGCTGATCGGAGAGAGAGACCGAAGTCCCGAAATAATCATAAGCGGCTGAGCCTGTGAGTTTGATTTCGTCGGGGGGAAGGCTATTCCAGTCGGCTCCATTACGGGAATAGAGATAGGCGGCGCCGGTACCGGTGCCAAATTCGTGAGCCTGATGTGAGCCAACTACGATTTCAGAACCATTGGTACTGACTGAGCCTCCAAAATATGTGTTGCTGCTGGCATCAGAGGCGGTCAGTTTTACTTCAATCGGAGGACTGTCGATCCAGTTGTCCCCGCTTCTGGTATAGACGTAGGCGGCACCTGAGTTGGTACCGTTGGCCCCATTACGGGAATCACCTACAACAATCAGGTCGTCATAAATGGAAACTGCGACTCCGAAATCCGTATTGGCAGCAGAATCAGAGGGAATCAGCTTGCGGACATCTGCCGTCGACCAGTTACTGCCGTTCTTTTCGTAAATATAAGCGGCGCCACCACTGGAAGCACCGGAGCTGTCTCCCGGAACGCCGACAACGATTGTGTTTTCGTAAATCGAGACGGCATCTCCAAAGTAAACGGCATTAGTATTGATCGGGTCTGCCAGAATTTCCATTTCTGGCGCTGCGGTTTTCCAGTCAGAACCGACTCTCGTATAAACGAAAACCGCTCCCGTGTGATAATTATTGAAACTGGCCTGCCGGGCACCAATCACGATCGTGTCACCGTCGATGGCGACGGAGGTTCCGAAGCGTGCCCCAACCGAGTAATTCGTGAGCTGTGACATGTCGGGTAGTAAGCTGGTTTCGTATTCCCACGTGTCATCGCTCTGGTCTTCCGAGGTGCCCTGGTCGTTTCTGATATAGATATAGACCGCACCGTTGTCTTCACCGCTTGCTGAGTTCCGTGGCGATCCCACGACCATTACATCACCATCAATGGCGATGGCATCATCTCCCAGGCGGTCACGCGTGTGATTGCTGAATTCGGGGGGAGTGAGGAAATCCTGATTGAAGCTGAAATCGGAATCATCGTTGATGAGTACCGCTGTGCCATCCAGAGCAGCAACGTCACCAGCCAGAGTGCTGCCACCTGTTGGATTGGTCAAACGTCCCAGGATGGTTTCTGACAGTTCTTTAATTGTGTCCGCGTTCACAGAAACCAGGGTTGAAGCGGTCTGCTCCAAGGCGGTCGGACTGGCTGAAAAATTAAAGGTATAGGTTTTGGGAGTGTAATCTTCGCCGGCAGTCGCTGTGCCATCGGCGGTGGTAAAGCTGACCGAAGACGCAAAATTCAGGTCACCAGCGATGCTGCCGGTCCGGGTGATCACGAAGCGGACGTTGCGGGTCCCTGAATCTCCTTCGAAGAATAACTGATCTCCCGTGATACTGAATACAGAATCAGGAGGATGATTGATAATTGTTACAACCCCCTGACTGTCGCCGATGATGACATTGCGTCCCTGATTTTGCAGATTGGTCAGGTTGACGACAAACGTTTCCTCGGGTTCGAGCAGACCAGCATAGATCAGGGGGACGGTGATCGTTCTCGTTGATTGTCCCGGATTAAAGGTGAGCGTACCTGAACGGGTCTGGTAGTCCTCCGAACTGACAGCAGTCTGATCGGCGGTTGCATAACTTACGCTGATCGCGGTGTCGACCTCTCTGTCGAGAGAGACGGTGAGTATGGCGGAGCCGGCATCTTCGTCTATCGTAACATCGTCGATCGTGATCGATGCCTGATCATCATCCTGAATGGTGATCTGGCCCTGAGCATCGTCAAACACAACGTTCAAATTAGGGGCCTGTATGTTTGACAGGGTGACCAGGAAGTTTTCATCTATTTCCACCAGGTCAGAATCAATGATGGGAATAGTGAAGGTTCCCGACAGATCACGCGAATTGATAATCAGCGTGCCGGATGTCGCCTGGTAATCTTCAGGACTGCCGGCCGTCTGGTCCGATGTTGTATAATCAATACTGATCTGCCCATCCACCAGCTGGTCGAGGGTGACGGTAAGCATAGCGGTGCCGGCATCTTCATCTACAGTGACGTCATTGATCGAGATCCGCGCCTGGTCATCGTCGAGGATGGTGACTTCGATCGTATCTTCAGGGATCAGGACATCGCGACCACTGGCTTCCAGACCACTTAAAATCAGATAGAAGGATTCCGTCGTCTCCACATTAGCGGAATCGACGATGGGGATGGAAATGGTCTTTTGTACTTCACCCGGGTTGAAGGTGATAGTGTTGACGGTGAACTGGCCGATGAAATCATCGCTGTCATTCGTCGATCTGTCATACAGGGAATAATTGACAGTGATACTGGTATCTACGGGTTGATCGAGTGTCACAATGACCTGTGCATTACCGACATCTTCGTTGACTGTCAGATCATTGATCAAAATGTGTGCCTGATCGTCATCCTGAATGGTGATTTCTCCCTGGCTGTCGGTGATGACGACAACGCGTCCATTTGCCTGTAATCCGGAAAGATTTACCAGCAGACTCTCATTGAGTTCCACGAGATCTGTATCGATGATGGAAACCGTAATGGACTGGGACTGCACTCCCGGGTTAAAGGTCAGGGTACCTGCGGCTGTTGTATAATCATCCGGGCTGACAGCGGTCTGATTCACCGTGGTGTAATCGACGGTTATGGTCGTGTCGATAGGATTGTCGAGCGAGACGGTGAGCGTGGCGGTACCGGCGTCTTCGTCTACTGTCACATCATCGATCGTGATCGCCGCCTGGTCATCGTCCTCAATGGTGATCTCGCCCTGGCTGTCAGAGATGATGACATTCCGTCCAAAAGCCTGCAGACCGGAAAGATTGACCAGCAATATTTCATCGATTTCGACCAGATTCAAATCAACAATCGGGACCGTAATCGATTTAGACAGCTCTCCGGAATTGAAAGTCAGCATGCCGGAGGTGGACTGATAGTCCAGCGATTCCAGCGCTGTCTGATCTGCAGTGCTATAGTTGACACTGATGGCGGTATCAACGGCAACGTCGAGAGTGACGGTCAGGGTTGCGGTATTGGCGTCCTCGTTAACTGATACATCATTGATGGAGATGTTGGCCTGATCGTCGTCCTGAATCGTGATCTGTCCTTGAGAGTCAGTAAAGACGACATCCGCTGTACCAGCCTGGATGTTGCTGAGATTGACCAGCAGAATTTCGTCTAACTCCACGAGTTCCGAATCGATGATGGAGACCGTAATGGTTTTCGATAGATCGCCTGGATTGAAAGTCAGGCTACCTGATATTGCCTGGAAGTCGTCCGGGCTGAGGGCTGACTGACTGGCGGTGGCATAGTTGACAGTCACCGTGGTTGCCACAGGCTGATCAAGCGAAACCGTGAGTGTGGCGGTCCCTGCATCTTCATCCACTATGGCATCGTTGATCGACAGTGTGGCCTGATCGTCGTCCTGAATAGTGACCACTGCCTGGTTTCGAGAAATCACGACATTGCGTCCATTGGCCTGCAGCCCGGAAAGGTCGACCAGGAACGACTCATCACCTTCTACCAGAGCAGAATCGACGATGGCGACCTGAATTTCTCTGGTCTGCTCACCCGGGTTAAAGGTCAGTGTTCCCGAGGTTCCCAGGAAGTCATCGTTGAGGGCGGCACTTTGCGCGGTGGTATTATAATCAAGGCTGATTACCGTATCGACGGGGTGATCCAGCGAGACGGTCAGGGTGGCGATCCCGGTGTTCTCATCGACGCTGATGTCAGCAATCGAGATGCCGGCCTGGTCATCGTCTGTAATCGTAACTGACCCCTGGGTATCGGAGAGAATCACATTGCGACCCACGGTCTGCAGGTTGGAAAGATTAACAAGAAAGCTTTCGCTGCCTTCAACGAGATCTGCATCGGTGATCGGAATTGTAATGGTCTTTAACTGTTCTTCCGGATTGAAAGTCAGTGTGCCTGAGGTCGCGGTATAGTCATCGGGGCTGATGGCAGACAGATCTGCGGTTGCGTAATCGACGCTGATTGCAGTATCCACGGGTTGATCGAGTGAAACGGTCAGGGTGGCGGTACCGACATCTTCATCTACAGTGATGTCATTGATCGTGATCGCGGCCTGATCATCATCCTGAATGGTGACCTGCCCCTGGGAATCCGTGAAAATGATATTATAGGCAGGCCGAATGTTGGTCAGGCTGACCAGGAAATTTTCATCGAGTTCGACCAGATCCGAATCGACAATGGGAATGGAAATGGTCTGGGTAGATACACCCGAACTGAAGGTCAGGGTTCCTGAGGATGACTGAAAATCAGTCGGGCTGGTCGCAGACTGGCTGGTGGTATAGTAATCGACCTGGACGGTACCCGCGACTTCTTCATCAAGTGTCACGGTCAGTGTGGCGGTCCCCGCATCCTCATCAACGGAAATGTCGTTGATGGAGAAACGGGCCTGGTCATCATCGTGGATTGTGATTTCAGCATAACCATCGCTGATAATGATATCTCGTCCTTTATTGTCCAGTACACCGATGGAGAAGCTAAAGCGTTCGTCCGCCTCGACGAGTGCGGAGTCGATGATTGAGACTGGGACCGTTTTCGACAGTTCACCGGGATTGAAGGTGATGGAACCGTTGGCGTAAACGTAGTCGAGCCCTTCAGTGGAATTGATTTCCATTGTGATATAGGTCACGTCGATCGCAGTGTCGATGGGTTTATCGAGCGTGATGACGACAAACGCGGTTCCCACATTTTCGTCAACCGCAAAATCAGTGACTTGAAAACCAGCCTGATCGTCATCTTGAATCGTGATCTCGCCCTGGCTGTCAGCGATGACGACATCGCGTCCATTCGTCTGTAATCCGGAGAGATTGACCAGCAGTTTCTCGTCCAGTTCCACCAGATCGGTGTCGATGATGGAAACGATGATTTCCCGGGACAATACACCGGGGTTGAATGTCAGAGTGCCTGATGTCGCGGTATAGTCATCGGGGCTGACGGCTGACAGATCTGCGGTTGCGTAATCGACACTGATCGCTGTATCCACGGGTTGGTCGAGCGAGACCGTCAGCGTTGCGGTTCCGGCGTTTTCATTAATGGAAATATCGTCAATGGTCAGCGCAGCCTGATCGTCATCCTGAATGGTGACGGTCGCTTCTGCATCAGAGATCCGGGCGTGTCCCGTGACGTTGAACAACTCGATTTCGAAGGTTTCGTCTGCTTCGACAAGCAAATCACCAAAGACGCGGATTGAAATGGTCTGCGTCTGGCTGGTTGCCGTCGGATCGCTTGCAAATGTGATCGTGCCGGTGGTGTTTTCGTAATCGCTTCCTGCGATGGTTGCGAGGCCATCGATTGTGCGGAAGTCAACAGTCGCACCATAGATCAGGTCGCCGGGTTTCGTGGCTGTGCGGGTCACACTGAGAGTGACCATGTGGGAACCATTGTCCGTTTCAGTGACGCTGGCGTCCTCAATGGAAATGGTCGGATTCTGGGGCAACCCATAGACATAGATCGAACCTGCATTGGGCGAATAATCATCGTCATACTTGGCTGCAATCAAGATCGTGTCATTCGAGACGGCGAGGTTACGACCAAAATTGATTCCGGTCGTGGGAGACGGATCACTGAACTTCTGTTGTTCAACCCAGGTCTGATTCTCTTGTTGAAACAGGTAGACAGCTCCGTTATAGAGGACTCCGGTTGGATCGCTGGAGCTACTGATAAAGATCTGGTGATCCTGGATTTTTACACTCACGCCGAATAATGAATCCGCGGCGGCATCAGAAGCCGTCAATGTCTGGATCGGATTCCATAAACCGCTGTTGTGGTCGAGTTGAAATAGAATGGCCTTACCGGCACTTGCCGGCTGACCCGGTAAGGAGATCGCGCCAACCAGCAGCAGATCTCCTTCCAGGCTGACCGAGGTACCAAAGGTTCCCTGATCGACAGGAGTGGGGTCTTTCAGTTTCTGAGTCTGTGTCCAGTTTCCATCCTGTTCTTTGAAAATATAAACGGCACCACTGCGGTATTCCGTCTCCGAGTCCAAACGGGCACCGATGACAATTGTCGAATTTTCAATATCGACTGAACTGCCAAAGTTGGCGACAAGAGCAGCGTCGTCTGCGACCAGTTTTGCGGTTTGCGTCCAGACGTTGTTTTCACGTTTGAAGACGTATGCAGAGCCGGTATAAACATCGGTGGATCTGGCGCCAACTACGATGGTATCATTCTCAATGGCAACCACATCGCCGAAATAGCCGTTACCGATCGTATCTGCTACGTGCAGTTCCTGCTGGAATGACCAGATTCCATTCGAGCGGGTGAATACGAAAACGGAGCCTGCGTTCTCTGCGGTTTCATCGCCATAGAGGGCTGCTACTACAGCGGTCTCACCACTGATGGCCACCACGTGTCCAAAGCGGTCTGAAGTGTTATTGTCGGCATCCGGTGCGAGTAGCGTCGCCTGATACTCCCAGGTGTCATCTCCCGTGTACTCGGGAGTCCCCTGATCATTTCTGACATAGATGAAGGCGCCTCCCTGGTCGGAATAGGTTGCATCCCAACCCGGTGCACTGGAAATCAGCGTGTCACCATCTACGGCGAGACTGAAGCCAAAATGATCATCAGGATGTCGTGATCCGATGGAATAGATTTGGGATTTCAGTTCATAGTCTCCGATGTCGTCATCTTTGATGGTGACCGTAGCCAGATCGTCTGGCAGGATGACATCGAGTCCACCCGCCTGCAGGTTGCTTAACTGGACGAGGAACGTTTCCGGCAGCTCTACCGGGATGCTGTCGACCAGGTCGATTTCGATGATTTGTGACAGCTCACCCGGGGTGAAGGTCAGACTGCCGGTCTGACTGAGATAATCGTTCGTCGCGGTGGCACTCTGGTCAACGGTGGTGTAATCGAGAGTGACAGTTGTGTTGACCGGTGCATCGAGAACTACCGTTAAGCGTGCCTTTCCAGCCGCTTCATTAACGATGACATCATTGATTGAGATCGTGGCCTGGTCATTGTCCTCAATCGTGATCTGCGCAGTATCGTCATCAAGGCGACCGTAACCGGTGAGGTTGGAAAGAGTGACAGAAAATTCTGCGTCGAGCTCGACAATTCTGTCGCCCGGAATTTCGATAGTGATGATTTTTGTCTGTGTGAGGACCGTCGGATCCCCATTGAAGGTAAGGGTGCCGGAACTGGCCAGGTAATCATTTCCGGCCGCGGTTGCGGTTCCATCGGTCGTGGTAAAGTCCACGGTTGCCGGGAGCAGCAGGTCTCCCGCAGTGACAGCGGTCCGGGTGACTTCCAATGAAACAAAACGCGAACCATTATCGCCTTCCGTAATTACAGCATCGCTGACAGTGATGGCGGGGGCCTGGGGAGCGTAATAATAGATGGATCCGGTATTATCTGCCCCTTCATCATCATAATAGGCACTGACGAGCAAGGCACCATCTGTGACGGCGAAGGCCTTTCCAAAGTAATCATCGTCTGCGGCATCCGGAGAGATGAATTTCTGAGACTGAACCCAGGTGGCTCCCTGTTTCACAAACGTATAAACCTTACCGTTGTTGACGGCGGTATCGGCATCTCGCAGTGAGCTGATTACGATCAGGTTGTTATTAATTTGTACGCGTTGACCAAAGTAGGCATTCGCGTTGCCATCGTCTGGAGTCAGGGTCTGTGTCTCGCTCCAGATTCCGGTGTCTGTATCCAGGGTAAACAGGTATGCCTTGCCACTGTAAGGTGCCGTCACGAATGTGGCGGGATTACCGATCACGAGGTTCTCACCCTCAAGCGATAACGCACTGCCAAAAAAACCATTGAAGGTGAGTTGAGCACTTTTCAGTTTTTGGGTTTCGACCCAGTTTCCCCCGAATTTCTGGAAGACGTAAACCGCACCACTCTGGGAGACATTTTCTGAATCCCGGTAGGCGCCAATGACAAGCGTAGATCCTTCGATGTCGATGGCATTACCAAACTGCTGGCCTGTGACGGCATCGGAGGCCGTCAGTTTGGTGACTTCCGACCAGACGCCATTGTCACGCTGGAAGACATAGGCGGCTCCAGTGTAGGAATTGTTGCGTACGGTTCCCACAACAATTGTGTCTCCGTCAATTGCCAGTTTTTCACCAAATGAATCATTGGAAACGGCATCGGAGGCCGTCAATTCCTGTTGCAGGGTCCAGTTCGTACCGGAACGGGTGAAGACATAGACGGAACCGCTGCCATTGACGCCGTCATCTCCTGACAGTGCTCCCACTACGGCCGTATCGCCGCTGATCGCCACTGTGAAACCAAAACGGGCGAGAAAGGCGGGGTCGGGAGCGAGCAGGGTGGCCTGGTACTCCCAGGTGTCGTCAGACAGGTCGTCATGGGTTCCCTGCCGATTGCGGACATAAATAAAGGCGGCGCCCTGGTTGGTGACATCTTCCCAGAAAGGCGCACCGACAATCATCGTGTCACCGTCGATGGCCATATCATTTCCCAGGTGATCTCCATCGGAGATGGTGCCTTGTGCCTGGAATTTCGACTTGAACTCGAAGTTGTAGAGCCGATCGTTATCCTGAATCGTGACCGTACCGGTGTTGTCCAGCAGGCTCGCATTAAAACCGGTGCTTTGTAGATTGCTGAGAATGATATCGAATGAATCCTCCAGCTCAGCCAGAGCGTCCTCAATAATATCAACCGTGATGGTCTGAGACTGCTGGCCTGCAGAAAAACTCAGGGTGCCACTGGTGGCGGAATAGTCGGTACCGGCGATGGCCGTTCCCTGACTGGTGGCATAGTCGATGCTCAAATATCCCGGAAGCGGTTGATCGAGAGTGACTGTGACAGTGGCAGTGCCATCGGCTTCATTGACAACGACATCAGAAATCGAAAGGTTGACGGTGTCGTTATCGTTGATTGTGACAGTTGCAGTTCCCTGGGAGAGATCTGAAGCGACCGAAGGATTTGACAGTGTCACAGCGAATGTTTCCGCCAGTTCGACTTTGGTGTCTCCGTTGATCAGAATTGAGATCGTCTGCGACTGGGTGGCCAGGGGGGAGTTTTCATCGAAATACAGCGTGCCTGTCAAAGGCTGATAATCGCTGTCTGCTGTAGTCGCGGAACCGTCTACCGTGCTGAAATCAACCGAGATCGGCTGGTTATACAGTCCGTCCGGAATATCGGTGACGGAAACCGTGAGATTCAAAGTTTGAGTGCCGTTATCATTTTCAGTAATACTGGCATCATCGATGCTGAACGTGGGGGTCTGCTGATTGTAGCTGTAGACTGAGCTGATCGTAGTACTCTCATTATACAGGTTAGCGACTGCCAGACTGTAACTATTCAGAGCAACGACTTCACCCAGTCCGAGATTGCGTAATTCTGAAGAAGATTCGTAGTACAACTTTGATACGTTCAGAGGGTCCCAGCCCGAGAGATTTTCATAGATGTAAGCACTGTATCTGTCCGTACCGACGATGAGAGTATTGTTGTCAAGGTCGATACTGGTTCCAAAGTAATTGTAACTGTTTCCATCGGTAGACGATAAAAACGTTTCCGTGAGGTTGTCCCAACCATTGCGACTGTCGTATAGATATACAGCTCCTTCGTTAGAAGTAGATCCATCGTATTCGGGCGCTGTGATGGCAACAGTACCTTGATCGATGAGGACGATCGTTCCAAATTTGTCACCCGTCTGTAGTCTCGAACCGGTCAGTCTGGTCTCACTCGCAGAACTCCAGCCGGTGATTCCCTGCTGGAAGAGATAGGCGGCTCCACGGTTGTCGGCTTCAGGTGCCCCGACAATGATCCTGTCTCCCTGGATATCAACTCCGCCGCCGAACGCGTCTCCCGTTGTACCATCGGAAGCAGTCAGAATGGTCTCTGTTGGAGCAACGGTCGACCAGTCTGAGCCATTTTGTTCATACACGTAAACGGCACCAGACTGAGTTGCATTCCCCGTGGCATCCTGGTTGCCGATCACGATGGTTTGCTCTTCGATTGCGACGGCAGTCTGGCCATTGAGCGTTCTGCTGACATGAGTCAGCAGGGGAGTTACTGTGGGCGCAACGGTTGTCCAGTCGCTTCCATTTCTTTCGTAAATGTAAACTTCAGCAATTCCCCCTGTGAGGGTAGCGCTGACCAGAAACGTTGATCCATCAATAGCTACGGTGTCTGCAAAACTGACGGTATTGACTGCATCGGGAGCCGTGAAAGACGTTTCGTAGTCCCAGGTGTCATCCACTACAGACGTGGTACCCTGGTCGTTTCTCGCATAAACATATAATACGCCTGCCGGAGCCAGTGTGGAATCCGTACCAGGGGCGACGATCAGCATGTACTGATCGTCCATGGAGATGATCTTTCCAAATTCATCGCCTACATTGTGTGCGGTGTCTGTATCGATCTGGTTAAGTTCACTGGTAATATTCCATGTCCCGGGACTGTCTTCCTGAAAGACAAAGACTTCGCCACTGTTGTTTCCGTCCAGGCTGAGCGTTGGCGCACCTGCGGCAACGGTAGTGCCAGAGCTGGCGACCGATTTACCAAAATTTGAATATTCCGATGTCGATTTTGTCAGTACCGATTCAACCACGGTGCCCGGATCCCAGGTGGCGCCACTTTTGTTGTATACGTAAGCGGCACCAGATTCACCCACTACCAGTTGATCGTTTCGCAGCAGGAGGGATGTCCCAAAGAAATTCCCTTCCTCCTGATTCGTAAATTTGTATTCATCAGGAGCAATGGTCGACCAGTCTGTGCCGTTTTTCTGATAGAGATATACGGTACCAGTACCATCTGTATGCCGGGCACTGCGGGCTGCTATTGCGATTTCAGTTCCGTTGGTTGATACGGAACTACCATAATAGGCGTAAGCAGAGCCATCGGAGGCTGTAATCTTGGTTTCAGTCGGAGCGACGGTGTGCCAGTCGCTACCGTTTCTGGTGTAGATATACGCCGAACCGCTGTATGTACCTGAGGAGTGGGTATCGTTTAAAGCTCCAACCACAAGGAGTTCACCCTTAACGGAAACTGACACACCATAATATTTATTCGATGAGGGATCTGCCGGCAGCAATTGAGTGATTACTGGAGTGGACCAGTCGACGCCGCTCTTTTCAAAAATGTAGGCGGCACCTCCCGAGGAAATGCCTGAGTTGTCGGAACGGGCTCCCACGACAATCGTGTCCTGAGACACTGAGACGGAGGCACCAAACAGGTAGGTGCTGTAGGTACCAGACACATCGAATTTCTCGACCAGGGGAGGCTGGGTCTTCCAGTCGGAACCCACACGTGTGAAGACATAAGCGGCCCCTGTGCCTCCTTCTCTTTGTGAGCCGACTACAATTGTGTCGTCCTCGATATCAACTGAATATCCAAATTCCGTCCCCTGGTAGGAATCGGTCACAATAGAGTCTGTGAATAGAGTGGTTTCCAGTTCCCAGGTATCATCAGTTTCGTCTGCGGGTGTTCCCTGTTGATTCCGTCGGTAGACATAGACGGCCCCTGAACGATCTGCGTGGGCGGAGTTCTTAGGAACTCCCACAACCATGACATCTCCATCCATGGCAATGGCACTGCCAAACTCGTCATAAGTGAAATTAGCATATTCCTCATCTGCAAACAGTTCATTCTGGAAGGAGAGTGCAGAATCATCATTCTGGATCGAGACCGTTGCTTCGAGTGTCGCTAAATTACCTTTCAGGACACTGCCACCAGTCGGATTACTCAGACGAACCTTGAAGGTTTCGGTGGCTTCCTTAAACAGATCGCCGTGAATCGGAATAAATACGCTTTTATACTGTAAGGTCGAGGTCGCACTGGCGGAGAAACTCACAGTCGAATTTACAGATGAATAATCCTCTCCTGCAGTAGCGGTACCATTAATTGTAGAAATATCCACTGTGGTCGCAAAATTTAAATCTCCCGCACTCCCGCCTGTCCGGCCGACTCGAAGTACCAGATTCTTGGAACCATTATCTCCTTCACTTATATAGTGATCATCGAGAATAAAGACCGATCCAGGGAGATGGTCGTCATTGACAATCGTTCCCGTTGCATAATAGTCAGAAATCAACACCGAGCCGGAAAGAGTGCCTCCCTCAATCTGTGGCTCACCGATCAGTACAGAAAATGCCTCATCTGATTCCTGGTTGGCATCATCGTGCACGTAGACAATCACGTCGGTCGATAAATCGCCGGCTTTGATCGTTACCAGTTGATCGCTCAGAAACGTATAGTCACTGTGGTTTGCAGTCCCAGTCTGGGTATTGACGCGAAAGGTGATGTCCGCGCCGGCGACTTCACTCAGGGAGACATTGAAGGTCAACGTTTCATTTTCGGGGGCGGACGCGTCGCTGATGCTGAGAGATGTGGAATCATCGTTGGAGATTGTGATCAGTCCACTGTCATCTGCGATAGTCGATAATGCAGAACTGCTGCCCGTTAATAAGAGCTGGAAGGTTTCGTCTGTTTCCGTCAGCGTATCGCCGTTGATCTGAACGGTAATGACTTGTGTCTGTGTCAGTTCTGTTGGATCCGCCGTGAATGCCAGCGTTCCGCTGCTGGTGAGATAGTCTCCTTCTGTGGCAGTGGCAGTCCCGTCTTGCGTTGTGAAACTGATCAAAGCTATGTGATTGAGATCCCCAGCGCTGCTTCCAGTGCGGGTGACGGTGATGGAGGCTGTGGAGGTGCCACTGTCTCCTTCGACAATCGAAACATCGTCGATCGTGAGCAACGATGTCAGCAGCGTTCGATCCTCGAGTTGCTCGATCGATTGAACTGACCTGGATTTGAGATGCCTGATTCGCTGCGATTCAGGGCGACGGCGAAGACGTTTCGATCGTTGAGATGTGCGATTGGGTGTATAACGGTGAACGAAAGACTGTAACCAGTTTGTGAGTAACATCAGCTGGTGGCCCTTTGCAGTCTGGTTATTGTTTGTATGGTCAGTATCTGATTTTCAAAATGTCGTATGTAAGAACAGGGAATGGCGGGTGAAATGAGGAAGAGGAAACAATTGTTATCCTGGAAAATGTGTACGCAGTTCAGGTGTGTAAACGACGATACCAGTAGATGAGGTCTTTATCCAGTTAAAATTTAGATAATTTAGAAATTGCGAAAACTGGACCATTCAAGAGGTTTAGAGCTTGTGCTGTAGCCGGGCAGGGAGTAGGACGCGCAGCAGAGACCTGTTCATCAGGATTTCTCCTGTTGTGGTCAGGGATTCAGAGGAGATGAGTGGACATTCTCACAATTATCCCGGGAATCTGGGAGAGGCGTCGCGGATAGGCTACGGAGTGATTAAGTCGCTTTAGAGCAGCTCAGGAATCGGTTTGCCGTCGGTCAGGATCGGGATGGGGCGGCCGGTATTGTCGTAGTAGGCCTGGTGCGTATCGATGCCGAACTTTTGATAAATCGTTGCCAGCAGATCATTGCTGTTCATGACACGATCGACGGGATGTTCCCCTTTGGCATTGGTCGCACCGATTGCCTGGCCCATTTTGAGTCCTCCCCCGGCCAGGAAGATGCTCATGGCACGGCACCAGTGGTCGCGGCCGGGACGTTTGCTTTTGTCCTGATTTCGGACCAGCGGGGTGCGACCGAATTCACCACAGAAGATGAACAGGACATTCTGATCCAGTCCTCGGCGCTGCAGGTCATTGATCAGGGCCGGTACCGCCTGGTCGAACACAGGCATACGTTCCCGATATGCCTGGAAGATGTCGGCATTGACCGAATGGTCGTCCCAGTTGCTGGTGCGGCCCGCTTTTTTGGAGAGTCGGAAGCTGGCCTGCAACTGGACCAGCCTGACGCCCGATTCCACCAGACGACGGGCCAGCAGTAAGCCCTGGCCCCAGGTGGTCCGCCCGTATTCATCGCGAAGCGCCTCCGGTTCAGCCGAGAGGTCAAAGGCTTTGCTGGTCCGGTCACTGGTCAGCATGGCCAGCGCCCGATTGTTGAACTTGTCCAGCGCGGACATCGAACCGCTCTTATCCAGTTCACGGCGGAACGTATCGAACTGGCTCAGCAGCTGATTGCGTTTTTTGAGAGCTGCTGCAGCGGAATCGTTGACGGAAAGATTGCCGACCGAAAATTTCGAACTGTTGGGATCACCGCTGAACAGGAACGGACTGTAAGCCGGTCCCAGGTAAGCCGGACCCCCGCCGTAGAATTTGGTATTCGCGATAAACAGGGGAATGTCGCGGACCTGATGTTCGAGTTGGCTGGCAACGACCGATCCCATTTCGGGATACTCCGCATCACCGGGATTGGCCGCGGTAGGTGTATAGCCCGAGAGAAATCGACAGGTGCCGCCTGAGTGTTCATTCCTGTTGTGGTGCAGGCTGCGAACGATCGAAAACTTATCCGCCATTTGGGCCAGATTTGGCAGCAGCTGACAGATCTCCATCCCGGGGACATTAGTTTTGATCGGATTGAATTCCCCCCGGTATTCTGAGGGGGCCAGCGGTTTCATGTCGAAGGTATCGATATGGCTGGGACCGCCGTTGGCCCAGAGCAGGATGACGGAAAAATCCTTGTTGAGCCCGGCTGGACTCTGTTCGCCCGCCAGCAGACGCGTCAGGTTGGGATCCAAGCCGCCGGAGAGCGCGCCCAGGCCCAGTCCGCCAATTTTCAGAAATTCCCGCCGACCCACAGGGCCGGGACAAGGCTGCATCGGTTTGCTGTTCATGGTTCTATCCACAGTTCAAATTGAAGTGTGTCGTGTTGGCTGTTGATTCAATGGACAAACAGAAATTCTTTGGTGTTGACCAGAGTCCAGATCAGATTGCCGAAGGCGGTTTTCTGGTCTTTTTCGCTGGCGATATATTTCAGTGCGTTTTGCATTTCCTGTGGCGTCGGTTCGCGGGAGAGGGTTTTCAGGAACAGTGCCCGGACTTTGCGTTCTACTTCACGCTTGTCTTTCGCCAGATCGACGGCGTAGGGCCCCGTCGCTTTGGAGAGTACAAAACCATTATTCATCACAAACAAGGATTGCGAGAGGCTCGGTTCCGAAACCCGTTCGCATTCGCAGGCACTCTCGCGTTTGGGGCGACCGAAGAGCGTCAGGAACTGATTGGAGTAATCTTCATCGGGCAGTTGCAGGGCTCGCGTGGTTTTGGGGAGGCCACTGAATCGCGTGGGCGAATCGGTGACATCATCAATCGCGTCCAGCAGGACCTCAGCCGAAAGTCGCTGCGGGTAAAAGCGGGCGTAGTTCTGTGTTTCTTCCAGGTTGATCTCGTTGGCCTGTGAACTCAACTGGTAGGTACTGCTCGTGCAGATCAGCTCCACGATATGTCGCATGTCATAGCCGGAGCGGGTGAATTCCTCCGCCAGTTCTGCCAGTAGGGATTCATTAGCGGCGGGATTGGTGACTCGCAGGTCATCGAGGGGATGCACAAGGCCGCGACCGAAGAAATGGGCCCACATCCGGTTCACGAAAGCCCGGGCAAAGTAGGGGTTATCTGGTTGGGTCATCCAGTCAACCAGGTAGTGCCGGGGGTCTTCGAAGGGCGGGATCTCCAGATCCGGTCCACCCAGTCCATGGGGCGGCACGACTTCTCCGGTGACAGGATGTTTGACCTGTCCGGTTTGTTTAACGGAGATCATTTCGTTGGCCCGTCGCTCGGCGACGCCTGTGCCCCCGGTCCGATTGACCCGGCTGAAGAAAGCGGCCAGCCCGTAGTAATCCTGCTGACTATATTTTTCAAATGGATGATGATGGCAGCGGGCACAGCCGATCCGCAGACCGAGAAAGACCTGGGCCATGTCATCCACGTACCGGTCCAGGTAACGGACTTCCGCATACCACTGGGCCGGGGGATTGACTGAAACATCCCCGGTCGCCGTCAAGACGCCGCGCACCATTTCATCGTAGGGGACGTTGGCAGCAATCTTGTTTCGCAGCCAGCGGTGAAAGGCGATCGTCCCGGGTTGACGCGGTTTCTGGCCGCGGCGTTTGTTCCGCAAAAGATCGGACCACTTCTGGGCGAAGTGATCGGCGTAGTCCCCGGAGCGGACCAGCCGTGCGATCAGCTTGTTGCGTTTGTCGGGATCGGTACTGTTCGCATAGGACTCGACTTCATCGGTCGTCGGGATGCGTCCGGCAATCTGCAGCGAAGCCCTGCGGATGAATGTCGCGTCATCGGCCAGCGGGGAAGGGGGTACCTGCAGCACTTTGAGCTTACGCTGAATATGCTCGTCAATGATGTTCGCTATCGGAAAGTCGGGCCAGGACTCTGGTTGCTCGGTCGAGGGGACCAGGATTTTCGCGACGGAGACTTCACCCTGGTAGAGTGCCAGAACCGATGTTTCGCCGGTCCGTTCCAGCGAGGTGACCAGGCCCCGTTCATCGACGGTGCCGACGGAGGTATCATTAGAGCGGAATTCCACCAGCGGCGTCACATCGCGCGTGGAGCCATCCGAATAATGTGCGGTGCCGGTCAGTTGTTGCTGTTCATTGTGTCCCAGGGATTCGAATTCGGGTTCTACGGTCAGCTTGACCAGTTCGGGGGCATCAGAAGGACCATGCGGCGTGTTGGCTTCAATCCAACGGACCAGGCGGGCATATTCCGGGCTGCTTTCTTCGAGTCGCTTACCACCGCCGTGCGGGATTTTCATCGTGGCTTTGCGAAGCAGCAGCGAATCTTCAGGGGAAGCGGGAAAGATCCGCCGACCGCGGATATCGCGGGTGACCCATTCGTAATCCTGTTCAGGCTGGAAGCCGAACAGCGAGAGCTGGAATCCGCCGCGTCCGCCTGATTTGCCGTGACAGCCACCACCGTTACAGCCCTGGCGGGTCAGAATGGGGGCGATGTCGTTGGTGAAATCGAGGGGCAGATAGATTTCTCCCTGTTCAATCTCGATGGGGATAGATTTTGTGTGAGAACCCCATTTAATCTGGAGTTCCGTTTTCCCGGCAGCCCGTGGTGTGAGGACCCCGGCGGCATCGATGGACGCCAGCTGAGGATCTTTGAAATGGAAGTGGACCGCGCGGGTCAGGTCGTGTGTGGTCTCTGCTGCGGTGATGCCTGTGATCAGCAGCTGCTGGCGACTGTCGCGTCCCCGCAGGTGGATGCGTTCCGGCCAGACTTTCATCCGGACGGTGGCTGCGGGAGTGATTTTGACCGGTTTGAATTCCGTTTCCGCAGACAGCAGCGTCGGTCTGCAGCAACAGATCGTGAGCAGGATCGCACTCAGGCTACTGACGATTCTGGTTCCGGTTGTTTTTGCTTTGAATTTGTTCATCGCATCTTAGATTCTAATTCATGGAGTATCACAGGAAAATGCCGATTGGCAGGACTGTGTATACGAGTCGGATGACTATTTCTGCTTTGGTTTTTTCGGGTTCTGTTCTGGTTCCACTTTGAGCGTGATGACGTTGGTCACAATCGAGACGGGAACCGGTTTTGCTTTTTTCTGTTTCTGATCAGCGGCAGGTGAGAACTCCACTTTGGTGGTGGCGGACAACCAGAGGAGATACTCTCCCGGCTGCAGTTTATCTGACAGGGTGGCTGTCAGTTTACTCTTGGTTTGAGTGGGGGGGATCGATTTCGTGGGCTTGGATAAGGGGACGTTCTTATTCTTGGCATCGACCATTGCCGTGTGCCACTTCAATTCGATGGAGGATGAAATCGATGATTCGCCGCTTTCCAGCTTCGCTGCCAGTTCCAGTTCACCACCCACGGTCAGCGGTTGTTGCGGTGGTGCGATCGTCAACACAACAGGGGCTGGCTCAGCGATACCTGCTGCGAGTGTATTGACCTGTGTGAAGGTGCTGGCATCAGTGACTGTCAGAGGCTGGACTTCACGGATGAGCTGCTGATCCTCGGACGTTGCCTGCAGTTTCAGGTTGAGAATATCTGGTGTCAGACTGCGGTCCGTCCGAATCGAAAGCACGGCTGCTGACTGGTGTTTGGGGATGATGATATCGTCAGCAGTCAGCCCCTCGGGGAGCTCGACGGCGTGAATGCGGACGGGTTTGTCAAATCCATGCTGTCGGTCGACGTAGAGTGCGACGTGCGTGTGTCCCCCTGGATGTATCGTGATTCCGTGCTTCCGTTCCAGCTCACCCGGGAAAGCGAAGACACCAAAGTCCGGCGTTCTGTTTGTGATACGCACCCGGTACTGTCGCTCAAAGCCGCCCAGGCTCACGCCATACAGATCGCGTACCAGCAGATAGAATGTACCCGTCTGGGGGGCTTTCCAGGTTCCTTCCGGATCCAGAGAGGCTGCCGAGACAGGAGTGGCGTCACCCTTGGCCTGTTTCTGGTCATTGAGTTTCAGTAACAGCTTGCCTTTGTCATCAAAGAGGGAGAGTTCGAGATCCATGCGTTGTCCCAGCCGTTCCCCGAAAGCGACGAGACTCAACTGTTGACCCTTCTCAGCGGTGAACCGGTACCAGTCCAGATCGCGCGGTTGGGGAAACTGGCCGGCGATGTCACAGGGAATCTGGATCTCTTGCGCCGTTGTCTGCGAGTGATTCTCCGGATCCTGATCGACGACGATCGGCGTGTCGGTCGTCATCAGCCGCATGGATCCTGCTGTATGGGGGAGGTGCAGCCAGAAGCCTTGCGCGAGGGGACTTGTGGCGGTGTATGAAACTGACAGTGCTACATCCGTGTCTGTAACAGGATCAACGGTGATGATTTTCTGCTGCAGGAGTTGTGTGGAATTCTTTGCCACGCCGGGCAGGTCGAGGCCCTGAATGCGGAGCTGGCTTGGTTTGTTGGCGGGGATCAATGCGGGAAATGCGGCCAACAGGCGTGGTCCGGTGTTGACCGAAAGATGGTAGGCACTGTTCGCATCGCTGCGGTAAGCGCGTTCGAAGACCTTGATGCGGTAGGTGCCTGACTCGGGCAGTTTCAGATGCAGGGCTGGTTCCAGATCTGCTGCGGATGCGAACGCGATCTCTTCTCCACTGGGGGCACTGAGTGTGAACAGCGGTTCGGCTGAGCCTCCCAGCGATCGGGAGCGACAGCGAATCGTCACGGTCTGACCGGCTGTGCCGGCGAATGCGTACCAGTCGATGTCTCCGGTGTGATCGAAACGAGCGTCGACTCCCCCGGGTAATTTTAACGTCTCAGCGGAATCCGGGGGGTCGGCCTGTTCGTCTGCGGTGGTCGTGGGCCAGGCGGTAATCTGCATAACGTGAGGCTGGCTCAGACCCTGGCCGGTCAACACGCGCAGGTCGTAATCGCCGGGTGGTGTTTCTGCGGGAACGGTGATCTGCAGGCTCTGGTCGTTGATGACTTTGATCGAGACACCGGGGGCGGTCAGTTGTGCGAGGCGGATGTCTTTGAGCTGCTTACCCTTCAGTTTGACGTCCGTGGTAGCACCGACGGGGCAACTGAGCGGGAAAATGCTCACCAGGTCTGGGGGCGCGGCGTTGACGGTCAGCGGGACGCACGCCATCCAGAGCAGGACGGTTCCTCTCATCAAGATTCTGCAGGCAGATTGTCGCAGGTTGGTTTCTAACATGGTAAACGCGGAGCTATCTATAAAAATCAGGCAGGAACATGATGTCTTCAGGTTGCACTTAAGCGATGATCTCTTTGATCGGTTCGCCAAAGTCGATTTCGAGGCGTTTGTGGCCGGGGACTTCCAGGCTGTGGTGATTGAGTCCCAGCTGATGCAGGATGGTGGCGTGCAGGTCGGTGACGTAGTGGCGGTGTTCGACCGCGTGGAAGCCGATTTCGTCGGTGGCGCCGTGTGTGACACCTTGTTTGATGCCACCACCGGCCATCCAGATGGAGAAGCCGTAGGGATGATGATCGCGTCCGTCTGACCGTTCGGAGCCGGGGGTGCGACCGAACTCAGTGGCCCAGACGACCAGGGTTTCATCGAGCAGTCCCCGTTGTTTCAGGTCTTTGAGCAGGCCGGCGATTGGTTTGTCGACCTGGCCGATCCGCTGGCTGTGGTTCTGCTTGAGTTTGGAATGTGCGTCCCAGCCGCCGTCGTAGATCTGCACAAAACGGACGCCCCGTTCTACCAGTCGGCGGGCAATCAGCGACTGCTGGCCGACGCGTTTGGTTTCTTGATTATCGAGGCCATACAGGTTCTGTGTGGCGGCGGTTTCCTCGCTGATGTTGACGACTTCGGGGACGGCCATCTGCATGCGAAAGGCGAGTTCGTAGGATTTGATGCGGGCCCGCATTTCGGCATCGTCAGGATAGGCGGCACCGGCGAGCGTGTTCAGTTCGCTTAAGAGTTCCAGCTGACCGCGGCGTTCTTCGCGGGAGACTTTGCTGCCCGGAGTGCCGAAGGGGAGTGGATTGCTCGGATTGACGGACATCTTCACCCCGGAATGTTCCGGGCCCAGGTAGCTGCCATCATGGGCGCCGGTTCCGCCGCAACAGTCGCCGGGGGGCGTACCCATCACCACGAACTGGGGCAGATTATCATTCAGTGATCCCAGCCCGTAGTGCACCCACGAACCGATGGAAGGGAAGAAGCCGTCAAAGATGTGGCGGCCCGTGTGAAACTGGAGCTGGGCCGCGTGATCGTTGTCGGTGGTCCACATCGAGCGGACGACGGCCAGGTCATCGGCACAACTTCCGACATGCTCCCACCAGTCGCTGATTTCGATGCCGCTCTCGCCCCGTTTGCGATAGCCGACCTGCAGGGGATAGAGCTGGGCCATCAGCTTGCGGGGCTTGCCGCCGAAGTCGCGCACGTTTTTGCGATAGTAGGGGGAGTTGGTGACCAGGTCGTTATATTCGGTATCGCCGATCGTCTTGCCCGCATGCTTGTTGAGGGCGGGCTTGGGGTCGAAGCTCTCCATGTGGCTTGTGCCCCCCAGCATGAAATACCAGATCACCGATTTGGCTTTAGGGGCGAAGTGCGGCTGTCCGTTGATGATGGCCGATTCCGCTGCCTGCAGTGCGTTACCAGACGAACTTTCACGTTGCAGCAGGTCCGTCAGGGCGATGCCCGTCAGTCCCAGGCTGGCATTGTTCAGAAACGAACGGCGCGAGACGCGGCCGCAGGAGTTGAACCAGTTGGAGGGGGTTTGGTCAGACATGGCTGAGTTCCTGAATGTGATTCGTTTCGCTGTGAGTTTCGGGATTAACGGACGGTGACAAAATCGTTATGGCTATAGAGGACGTGGACCAGGTTCTCGCGGGCCCGTTGTCGGGCATCGGCGGCGGGTGGACGTTTCGATGTCCCTCCGCCGGGAAACTGCTGCTGCCCCTGTTGCTGGAGCAGGCTGGTATGTCGTTCTAAAAACTTCGTGCAGGCAGTGATCTCCGCGGCCGTCGCGGGACGGGAGAGAATCTGTTTGAAGGCCGCCTGGATAAACGCGGCATCGGTTTTCGTTGTTTTCTCGAGTTGTTCTGCCAGCAGGCGGGCCTGATCGAGTGACAGGGAGCTGTTGGTCAAAGCGAGTGCCTGCTGTGGCACGACGCTGACGAGCCGTTCGTAGCAGGCGTTCGGACTGGCCAGATCGAACAGCTCCAGGAATTCCATTTTTTCGTTGGGAGTGTTGCGGAAGTAGAGACTGCGGCGGTGAATGGTCTCTCCCTGCTTTTCATCGAGTTCTGGTCCGCCCCGGGTTTCATCGAGTGTCCCCGCGGTGGCGAGCAGGCAGTCGCGCACCATTTCCGCTTCCATGCGGCGGGAGTTCATCCGCCAGAGATAACGGTTGTTGGGGTCAGTGGCCCGGTTTGATTCAGATTCACCGGGAGCCGAACTCATACGGTAGGCACTGGAGAGTACTATCTGGCGATGCAGGGGTTTCATCTGCCAGCCCTGTTCCATAAATGTGACCGCGAGCCAGTCGAGCAGTTCCGGATGCGTAGGCAGCCGTCCGTTCAAGCCGAAGTTGGCGACGGAGGGAACCAGGGCCTGGTTGAAATGACGCAGCCAGATGTGATTCACGGCCACCCGTGCGGTGCGCGGGTTCTGTTCATCGGCAATCCAGCGGGCCAGGGCCAGGCGGCGGCCGGTACTGGTGCGGGGGAATATTTCTCCCAGGGGCGTGTATTTTGTGTCATCTTTTTTCACATCTGCCTGAGCAGCTTGCAGTTTCTTCTCTGCGGTGGCGACTTTCTGTTCGGCCGCGGTCCGTTTTTTGTCGGGCTGGTCTCCTCTGGATGCGGGCAGAGTTGCCAGATCCCGCTGCGCCTGTTTGACAGTGAGAGAGGCCTGAACGGCTGCGGCTTCCCGTTCAAGGCGGCTGGCCGTTTTGGCGAGCGATTCATAATCAGCGGCCTCTTTGACCTTGGCCTGTTCGGCGGCGATCCGTGCTCGGAGCGATTTCAGCTCGGCCTGTTGCAGTTGCACGTTCAATTCGGCGCTCACGCGTGCTGCCTGAGCGAGGGAGAGATCCTGCTGCAGATTGGCTTTCGAGGGGGCCGCGAAGGGGGAACGCCGGTCTTCTTTCACGGACTGGGCGAGTTGAAAACCGGGGGCCAGCGGTTCGATGCGCAGTTCATAAAATTCTGAGTGGGCCGAGTGATTCCAGAGGGCGAACTTACCCGCCTGACGAGGGACGGGCATCGTGTAAGCCAGTTTCAGTTTGCCATCGAGCCAGACGTTGAGCTGCTGGCCTTCCACGACGAAATCGAGGACGACCTCTTTATTGAGTTCAATTTCACAGGGGAAGATGCCGGCCCGGGGATACGACTCGCGGCCTGCTGTGCGGTGGAAGGCCTGCACGGTCGGTTTGTTGTTACTGATCGCGGTGTAGATGGCCTGGGCATCACGGAGGTCGACGGCATCAAAGAAGAGACCGACCGAATGGATCTGGCCTGGTTCCAGGGTTTTGTAACGCAGCCGCCCCTGGAAATTCAGCGGCAGATCGATCTGGGAAACCATGGTCCGAAAGGCGCCGGTATTGGTCTGTCGCAGACAGCCGTCGATGTACTCCCATTTTCCCGAAACGGTCTGCCAGAGTTCGGGGTTCGGCTGCTGGAAGCGTTCGTTGATGATCGCGGGACGCGCGTCGGTCTCTGGTGAAATTCCCTGTTGCAGGTCTGCCAGCTGTTGATTGATCTGCTGGATGGTGGTGTCAGACTTGTGCAGCGTCTCTTTTGCAGAATTGATTTCCTGCTCGGCCTGCTGCACTTTTTCTTCGAGGATTTCGGGACGCAACGCCGGGTAGTAGCTGGACAGGGGGAGTTCGACCGGCTTGATGGTTACCGGTTCCTTAGTGAGGTTCACCGGGACCGCGGGGGTGAGGGGATGCTCTTTGTCAGGCTGGCGATCGTCGCCGCGCTGGAAGAGATAGGTGGGCTGTTCCAGTTCCTTGTCGAACACGCGTGCAAGACCGTCTTTGAGGACCATGCCCAGTGTGGCATCTTTTTCTTTGTCGACCGTGCCTGAGAGGGCATCGGTACGGACATTGTGCGGCTCGAAGAATGCGCGGAAGCGGTAGTATTCGACCTGATCCAGAGGATCGTATTTGTGATCGTGGCAGCGGGCGCATTTCATCGTCAGTCCCAGGAAGGCGACGGACGTGTGCTCGACGGTATCAAACATCCAGACATTGCGATCGAACTTGTACCAGTTGCGACCCAGGAAGCCGGTGGCCCGGACGACATCGGGATTGTCCGGTTCGAGTTCATCGCCGGCCAGCATCTCGACGATCATCCGGTCGTAGGGCTTGTCAGCGTTGACCGATTCGACGATCCAGTCCCGCCAGCGCCAGATGTGCCGCTGGCTGTAACGGATCTCGTTGATTCCGCGGGAGCCGTACCAGTCGCTGTATCGCCAGACGTCCATCCAGTGCCGTCCCCAGCGTTCCCCGTAGCGGGGGCTGGCGAGCAGCTTGTCGACTGTTTTGACATAAGCTTCTTCAGAAGGATCAGCGAGGAAGGCTTCCAGTTCTGCCGTGGTGGGGGGGAGACCAGTGAGGTCGAGGTACAAGCGTCGAATCAGGACCGCCGGTTCTGCGGGAGGGCGGGGGACCAGATTGTGTTGTTCGTGCTCCGCGGCGAGGAAGGCGTCAATTTCGTTACGCACCCAGGCTTTGTTTTTGACTTCGGGGACCTTTGGTTTGACCGGCGTCTGGTAAGACCAGAACTGCCGCGGATCCTGTTCGGGAACTTCATTTTCCGGAGCGGGGGCACCAGCGTTGATCCACTGGCGAAACAGGGCCAGTTCATCCGGGGTGAGCGGTTTGCCCGCTCCTTCCGGGGGCATCTTGAAGCCGGCGTCACCGGTCAGTACGCCCAGCAGCAGACTGTCGTCCGCCTTGCCTGGTTCGAAGCCGGGACCGGAGTCGCCCCCTTTACGGATGAACTCAGCGGTGTCAACGCGAAAGCTGGAATTCTGTTTTAAGGCGCCATGGCAAGACTGACATTTCGTGCGGAGCAGCGGCTTGATCTGCTTGAGATAATCGACCGAATCCGCTGCAGAGAGGGGAGCGGTTCCGCAGAGGCTCAGTGCCAGCAGTACAATGCAATCCGTGAGTCGGTTGGCAGTCATGTGGCGGGCTCCGTATGTGTCGGTGAAAATCGCAGGAGAAACTGATTTTCACGTAAGGCAGGCACAATATATTAAGATTCTTAATATAACAGAATCATGGTGATGATTCAATATATTTAAATCTGTCGATGCGTGTGCGCGGAGATTTCAGAGTTTTTTCGGAGGCGGTCCCTGCAGGTAGGCGAACAGATCCTGGAGTTCCTGCTCGCTGAGTTGTTTGAGGATTTTTTCCGGCATCAGTGAGACGGGGGAATCGTGGATCTCTTCGATGTCATCCCGGCGGATGGTGGTCAGTTCGTTTTTGTTGTTGGCGATGCGGATCTGTGCGGGTTCATCTGATTTAATGATGCCGGTGATGACGCGTCCGTCGCGGGTGATGACGATTGAGGCCACATACTCTTTGCGGACAAATCGATTGGGGTCGATTATGCTCTCCAGCAGATAATTCAAATCACCCCGGTTGGCGGTCGTAAGGTCGGGCCCCAGCTTGTTGCCGGTGCCATGCAGTTGATGACAGGTGCCGCACTGTTTCTGGAACAGCTGGCTGCCGCGCTGGGCGTTACCCGGATGCTTCAACAGAAAACGGACGCGGCGGATCTCGGTGATCTTGTGCTGCGAATCGCTTTGGTTGATCTGTCCCCAGTGCTTCGCGGTGAGTTCGCTGATGGTTTTGTTTCCCAGACTGTTGAGTGTTGTCAGTTCCTGCAGATCGAGATCGCCTGCCGGCAGCTTTCCCTCATCGACCTGTCTAAGAAACGCGAGTGCCCAGGGCTGACGGGTGAAGAGGACGCGACGGGCCTGGGTTCGTGAGGAGGCATCGTAGTCGGGATATGATTTGAGCAGCGCCTGGCTGATGCGGTCATCGGCATAGCGGGACAGAACGAGCATGGCTTGTTGCCTGAGTGTTGCGGATTGAACGGGCTGAAGCAGTGGGAGCAGGGGGGCGATGACTGTTTCGTTCCCAAACTGTTGCAGGAATTTGAGCATTGTGGTGCGTTGGGCAAGTGGTTGTTTTTCATCAATGACAATTTCGAGTGCCTGCTGCAGGACGGCGGGATTGCCGAGCCGGGCGTTGAGTCGCATGAGCACGAGGTCTTCGGGATGGGCCTGCCATTGCGTGGCGAGTTGCTCCGCGAGTTCGCCTGGTACCTGGTCTGGTTTGAGTTGTCCCTGTCCTGAGAGTGCCAGTCCGGCGTCGAGGGCCTGCAGCAGTTCAGCCTGTTGTGACTCCGGAGCAGTCGCCAGCAACCGTTGACAGACCTGGAGAGTGCGCGGTGTGGCAGCGGCAGCGTAGCGTTTCATCATGCGTGGTTGAATGACCTGACTGACAAAGGGCTGCTGCCAGGCTGCGGATGTCACAAAACGTTGTTCGATTTCATCGATGGCGGTGAGGGCCTGTTTTTCAATGGCCCACCAGAGCAGTAACGGAATGTAGGGATCGGCCTGATCGAGGTTCCGGTTCAGAATGTGCGTTGCGATGGCCAGCGCGGGATCAGCGGGGAACCGGGCGGCGGTGGAAGCGAGCTGGCTGCGGACCTGGGGACTGGCGTCGGTTTGGGCGCGCTGAATCAAGCGTTGGGCCATGTCGGGAGAGACAGTGCGTCGATCGCCCAGCAGCCGAATGGTCCAGCTGCGGACTGAGGGGTTCTTATGCTGAAGCATTTGGACCGCGGTTGTTTCATCGAGTGCGTCGAGAGACGCGAGCGTCCAGAGCAGTTGCAGTGCCTGGTGGTCGCTGCGTTTTTCTGTCAGCAGTCTTTTGAGCGTGTCTGGAACCTGGGGATCTTTGCGGGTCATCAGTTCACGGCGGGCGGCGCGGACGTACCATTCATTGGGCTGTTGTAAAAGTTCGATCAGGCGCTCGTTGCTTAAATCATGGACCTGGAGTGTCGGTTCGAGTTTACTGCCATGGGGTTTGAGGCGGTAGATGCGTCCGTTACTGCGATCCCAGTCAGCGTCGGGATTGGGATGGGCAGTGCGTTTGTCGTGCCAGTCTGTGAAGTAGACTGCTCCCGCGGGGCCGACGGTCATATCGGTGGGCGCGAACCAGCTGTCGTTGGCCTGGACCAGCGTGTCTCCGTGCTCAGTACGAAACGTGGTGCCGTCGGGGATCAGACTGTGATACTGGATTTCATGGCCCAGCAGATTGCCGCTGATGTACTTGCCGTGCAGTGCTTCGGGAAACAGGAGCCCCTGATAGATGGTGCCTCCCACGGTAACGTGTCCGCCCTTGAAATTCTTATGAGGGGCATGATCGAAATAACCGAACGTATACGGATTCCGTAACGGGCCGTGCTTGGAGAACTGTTTCCAGTAGTAGCCTTCCTGGACGATGTGCAGCAGGACGAAGCCGCCCAGGTTGGTACTGGCCAGTAGATTGCCCTGACGATCGAAGTCGAGCCCCCACATGTTGCCGCCCCCTTCGGCGAAGAGCTCGAATACTTTCGTGCGGGGGTGATAGCGCCAGATCGCCTGCACGAATTTGACGCCGCGAATCCGGGCGGTGACGGTGCTCCCCTGGCAGCCGTAGAGCCAGCCGTCCGGTCCCCAGGTCAGTGAATTCGCGACGGCGCTCGCGTCATCCATACCGAAGCCTTTGAGCAGCACTTCGGGATTTCCATCAGGCTTGTCATCGCGGTTGCGGTCCGGGTAGAAGAGCAGGTAGGGCGCCTGCAATACGTAGACGCCGCCATTCCCGAGAGCAAACCCGGAGGCGAGATTCAGACCGTCTACAAAGTCGTGTGCCTGGTCGAAGCGTCCGTCGTGATCGGTGTCTTCCAGGATCGTCAGTCGGTCGGCGCCCCGAGGGCCATGTGGCGGAGGCTCGGGAACCCGGTCGTATTGAGAGCGGGTGTGTTGATCGACCTTGACCCGTTTCAGACCTGCGGGGTTGGGGTACTGCAGATACTGAATGACCCAGAGACGGCCCCGGTCATCAAAGTCAATGGAGACCGGCTGTCTTACCAGTGGTTCAGAGGCGACCAGTTCCACTTCATATCCTGCGGCGACCGTCATCTGTTTTACTGCTTCTGAGGGTGCGAAGCCCTGGGCGAAGAGACCGACGGTGCTCAAACTGGCCAGTAATAGAGCGAAGATGTGGTAACAAAGCCGGGAAACGCAACGGGATCTCTCCGGAAGCAGCTGATGCATCTCTGAGTCTCCAGAAATGTTAAGGACTGGTCACAAGATCGCTTTGTGGTGTTACTTATCCTGCACAATGCCGCAGGGCATTACAAGAGCGGAGCTCAAACGAAGAACAGAAGATCATGGATGCGCCTGCAGAGGAGACTGTTTTTTGCATGGAAATTCTGATTTCGGGGGTCGGCAATTCGCGGGCTGGGACTAAAGTAGAATATCAACAACTGTTCCGGGGAGAAAAACCGTGTTGAAGATTCTATTTCTGCTGCAACTGGTATCGACGTTTTACATGGTGGGCCTGATCTGGTTCGTGCAGGTGGCCCATTACCCTGTGTTTGCGCTCGTGGGGCGGAATGAATTCATCACTTTCCAGACAGCGCATCAGCTGCGCACCACTCTGGTGGTGGGACCGATGATGCTGATTGAAGCCTTCAGTACGATTGCCCTGGTTTACTGGGCACCCATCGGCTTCACTCCGTTGGAAGCCTGGAGCGGAGTCGGGCTGCTGTTCGTGGTCTGGTTCTCGACCGCCCTGCTGCAGGTTCCCCGGCATCATAAGCTAATCCAGGGATATGACAGTCACCAGATCCGACTGCTGGTTGCGACGAACTGGGTCCGCACGCTGGCCTGGACGGGGCGCGGCGTCCTGCTGGCCGGCTATCTGCTGCGGGTGCTTCCGGGACAGATGGCCGGTTAAGTTCATCAATTCGGCAACATGGGTGAGAACGAACTTACCGTCGCCGAGCCCCCTGAAACAGTGAGCAGCGCCGACTCGGGGACCTCTTCCCAGTGACTGGTCAATTCGTCCAAAGGTTCGGAAACGACGATCGTGGCGTCGTCGGGCAGGGGGGCGTAAGTTCCGTCGATCTCGTGCAGGGCATGTAGATGCGAACTGTGATAGAGCGTCCGCGACTGATGATTGCTGGAATAGCGGATCGCCCAGAGCTGTTCGCCATTCGTCGCGCAGGCACTGACGAAGAGTGGAACTTCGATCCCCGCAGCTTTGCGGACTTGTTCCACATGACCGATCGCCCGTGCCAGGGCTGCGGGAGGATCGTCACGCAGGCCGAATGTCAGCGCGAGGAAGAACAGCGTTTCGGAATCGGTGGAACCTTCAATGAACGGGAACAGTTCAGGGTCGACATCGAACAGCAGTTGTCGTTTGAGAGAGCGGAACGCGGGGATTGAACCGTTGTGCTGAAAGAGCCAGTTATCGAAACTGAAGGGATGCGAGTTCGTATTCTGGACTGCGGTGCCGGTCGAGGCGCGGACGTGTGCGAGAAAGAGCCGCGAGCGGATGTGATCGGCCAGGTGGCGGAAGTTGGCGTCGTTCCAGGCGGGATGCGTATCGCGGTAGAGACCCGGTGTGGGATCGTCACCATACCAGCCGACCCCGAAGCCGTCGCCGTTGAGGGCTTCGACGTTTTGTGTCGCGTGCCGACTCTGGTCGATGAGTGAATGATTGGGGCGGGTGAGCAGGGCACTTAGTTGCAGAGGCGATCCGGTGTAAGCCAGCCAGCGACACATGGGCGACGACTCCTATTCAGAGATCAGGAACGGTTTTTGTTCTGACAATTATTGTAACGGATGGTGACTGCCGCCAGTAGTAGCTTCGAATCACTTTGCAGCAGTGGAGTGATCTTAGTGATTTCGGAGGAACGCATTTGATTTCATTTTGGGCCGCGGTATACTGACCTGTGGCACGCGGGTTGAAAAGCCGGTCTCTTGGGATCGGATGTTAACCTGATTGGGAAGACCGACGGTCTTCACTCAAATTTGTTAACCGCTGATCTGACTCGAGGAGCCTCTCATGCGAGTGCGTGCGTCCCTGCTGTGCCTGTGTTTTCTTATGCTTCTGTCCGGTATTCTCTCTGCGGAGGAACCGGCTCACATTGGTTCGCGGCGCGAACTGTTCATTGACGACTGGATGATCGGCAGTCTCGACGGTGCCCGCCAGGAACTGCATCACCCGGTGCCCCGGGAGATCGCGATCACCTACGATGCTCCGGCTGAAGGGAACATCAGTTATTATGTCCGCATCCTGAAAGATGGCGACCTGTACCGCATGTATTATCGCGGCGCGCATCACGACTGGAGCAAAGGCAAGGTCACGCATGAGGTCGTCTGCTATGCCGAGAGTGACGATGCAATCCACTGGCGGAAGCCTGACCTGGGGCTGTTTGAATTCAACGGTTCGAAGCAGAATAACATCGTCTGGATGGGGATCGGTGCGCACAATTTCTCCCCGTTCCTGGATACGAATCCCGCGTGCAAGGCCGATGAGAAGTATAAGTCCCTGGGACGGGGTAAGGGGGGCCTGTATGCGTTCGCCTCCGCTGACGGGATTCACTGGCGATTGCTGAAAGACAAGCCGGTGATTACGAAGGGGGCCTTTGATTCACAGAACCTGGCGTTCTGGGATGAGCACCGTCAGGAGTATGTCGATTTTCATCGCGGCTTTACCAATAAGGTGCGGGCGATTATGACCTGCACCTCAGATGATTTTGTGAACTGGACGCCGCCTAAGTTCATCGACATCAAAAATTCGCCGCCGCAGCATCTCTATACGAATGCGACGATCGCCTATCCCCGGGCACCGCACCTGTTCCTGGCGTTTCCCAAACGGTTCGTACCCAGTCGCAAGGCGGCCTGGCACCCGGATCCGAAAAACAATCACCCCGGCGTGAGTGATGGCGTGTTAATGACGAGCCGGGACGGCATGCACTGGAACCGCTGGGATGAAGCGTTCCTCCGTCCCGGGCAGAATCGGGAACGCTGGTGGCAGCGTAATAACCACATCGCCTGGGGCATTACCACGACGCCGAGCCCGCTGCCGGGTCACGTGCCGGAACTGTCGCTGTATGCGATTGAGAATTATTACGTCGGCCCCTGCCGACTGCGACGGTTCACTTTACGTCAGGACGGTTTCGTGTCGATCAACGCTCCGTTTACCGGCGGCGAAATGACCACGCGACTTATTACATTCGATGGCCCCCAGGGAAAAGAAAAAACGCCGGTCGAACTGGAGTTGAACCTGTCTACCTCAGCGGCCGGCAGTGTGAAATGTGAACTGCTGGATGCAGAAGGGCAGCCACTTCCCGGGTTCAGTATAAAGGAGAGCGAAGAATTCTACGGCGACGAACTGGACCACGTGATGACCTGGAAAGGGAAGAGCGATTTGAGCCAGTTTGCCGGAAAGCCGATCCGGGTGCGGTTTGTGTTGAAAGATGCGGATTTGTATTCGCTGCGGTTTCGGAATGGGGAGTGATAAGGATCAAAGTAAGTATACCTAGGCTGTTGAATCATTTTGATGATCTGGCATCCACGTTCAGGGGAGCTGTCCTCAGATGTTTCAGACAAAACTTTCATGTGACAACTGCGATTATGCTACTGCTCCGTTTGTCAGTTCGTATATTCCAGCATCGGATACTCTGGACGTTGTGTTTCAAGATCAGCACTCACAACAGATTCGTGTTCTGAAGTTAAGTGGTATTACTGAGAGGATTTCTTCTTCGCCAACTGAAGAACAAGTGAATGAAAGAATTAGTCAGTTGTGCGAGTTGAATCGACATCAACATGAAAGGCAAATTGATACCTGGTGTGTACCAGATGAATTCGAACCGATCGAGTGTCCCTGCTGCGGAAAACAGCTGGTTCGACTGCAGATTATTTCCATTGTTTAAGGCATTGTTACACTTAGCCGATTATCTGTTAAGAATGATATATTCAATGAGTCATGTTTTATTTCTGATGAGATTTACTCTTTAGAATCTCTTCAGTCTGGAGTAATTCCTATGCGATTTCTCCTCATCACCGCATTACTATTCGCCTTTCTCAACCTGTCGGCTGCCGGTGCGGAGCTTGAGCTCGTGTTCCGCCATGTTGTGGCGATCAAAGATCCTGAAGCGAAGTGGCCGGCGCGGATCGACTATGCGTCATGGGTTGATGACGAGCGTATCGTCTGCTGGTCCCAGGACGACGTGCTATGTGTATCCACAAAGACGGGGAAGGTCGCATGGGCTGTGCGCGATGTTGGCAGGCTGACCGACTGGAGCGTTTCGCGCGATACGAAACGGCTGGCCATTCTCGGGGATGACTTCACGACTTCGGTCATTGACTGCACCAGTGGCAAGATTATCTTCAAGGCAGATCCTGGGCTTAAGATTCACAGTTCTGACCCGCCTCGCCTTTGTTCCCAATGACGGACGGCTGCTGGTTGGCACTTATTCTGAATTCTACAGTCGCAATGCTTATCTTCTCGATTCTGAATACAACAAACCTCTCAAATCGTTCGAGATGGACGTTTCGCCCACTGAGATAACGGCATCACCCGAGGGGAACCGTGTGGCGGTGATTGCCGATGAAGAGGTGTTGTGTGTGCGGGACCTGGGTTCGAATCGCGACGTTTTCTTTCGCGGCAAACGCATCAGGGAGAAACCAGATAAGACGGTCTCTGTGATCGACGCTCCTTTCTTCAGTCACATTCGCGACAGTGGAGCGGACATGTTGATCTATACCAGAGACAACAGTTGGGCTACGGGAAAGGTGTTCGTTCATAATCTGAAGACAAAACAGACCAACTCTTTTGATGCACGTAACGGACACATTGAACTGGATGTCTCCTTTCCCAAACGTCAAATGGTCGTAACCGGCACATCGACCGACCTGACCGTGTTTGATTTTGAGGGCCAGGTGATTGCCCACAAGAAAAAAGCGACCAGGGAACGCAACATCGCTGTGGAGTATTCGCCTGCAGGTGATCGAATCCTGGTGGGATGCTGGGACAACAGCCTCTATGTATTCTCGCTCAAAGAAAATGGCGAATAAAAAACTTGCAACCAGAATTGCGTCGAGAATGGTAGCAATATTACCTGAAGAAGAGGGGCTCAATTAAATATCGGACGGGCAGAAAAGTGAGCAGGAACAGTTGCTGTCACACATCTACCAGTTAATTTCTCACTGCACGCTTATAGACCGCCATTGTTCCCGAGTAGGAGACGAGTTCCCAGCCGTTGGCTCCCTGTTGGTTTAAGAACTGTTCGAGCGCGGCTTTGATGCGTGCATTCGTGATCTCGCCGGCTGTTTCCAACTCCCCTAATTTCACGCTGGCATCCGCGATTTTATATTCCCAGGCTGGTGCAGCGTGCATAGCTGCTGCCTGTGCGACGGGGGGAGGAGTTTGTGAAAAGAGAATCGCAGCGCAGATGATGAGTGCAAGTGCTGTGAAGAGTATGCGGTGAGTCGTCATTGGAATATCTCCTGAATACAAAGTGAACGCTGATCGTGACTGAAGGACAAAATACGGAATTTCTTTCTGTCTTACACTAGCATTGTTTTGTATAGTGTCAACCAGGCGCTGAAACCGGTTGGCCTGGCAGGCCGACTCAGGGGAGAGATATCGAAGACATTCTGTGTCGGTAGCACACATACTTAATGACCGGGTCAGGGGGAAACGCGATGGGACTGTTTGATTTTCTGAAACGCGAACCGGAACCGACGCCCGACGATGAAGGTCCCTCGCCGCACTATGTGTTTGCGCATTATGCCTTGCGACAGATTGCGCTGGCGGAACCGCTGCAGTTGCTGGCGATCGCAGCTTCGCCCGATACCGGTTCCTTTATGGAGGCTTTACTGAAGGATGTGGTCGAGCAGTGTGGACGTGAGGCGGGGTTTGAAGCTGCGGAAATCAAATTGCATCCGCTTCGGTTGAACGACTATCCCTGCGTGGTGATTGAGATGCCGGAACCTCAGGAAGCCGCGGAAGCGTACATGATGGCCGTGCTGGTGACCATCGATCTGGCTGCAGACCCGCCCCCCGATCCGGATCAGGTGACGGCGCATTATTATACGCTGGAAAAAAGCGTCTCCCTGCCTGACGGTCCCCGGACCGTGCTGGCGGGATGGGACAAACAGCGTCATATGAACTTTGGTGAAGGCCCCGAACCCACGGTGGAAGCCTTTGTAGAAGCACTCAGCGAGCGGGACTGAGGTGAGCTGAATTCAGGCGGAGCGGGGATCTTTTCGTCTTCTGAAATTAATCGCAGGAGAGAGCCCCGGTCTATCCTTGTGCTTATTGAAGAGTCAGCAGTGCCTGTTGCAGTTCGCTGGTTTTCTGAAAGCGGTTTTGAGGCGTTGGGGAGAGACAGCGTTTGACGATATGGGCTACGGGGGCCTGTTGCTGCTTTACACCGGTCAGCTTGAATGGGGATGCGGGTAGCGTGCCGGTGATCAGAGTCCAGAGCAGCACACCCAGGCTGAAAATGTCGGTTGTGGGGGCGGGCAGACTCTGGCGATTGAGGATTTCCGGTGCGAGATATCCTGCGGTACCGCCGATGCTGTTGACTGGTGTGGTGCTGCCTGCAATCAGATAGGCGAAGCCGAAATCCGTTACTCGAATGTTGTCCCGTTGATCACGCAGGATGTTCGCCGGTTTGAGGTCACAATGAATGATGCCCTGGTCGTGTGCATAACCGATGGCGTCTGAGACGTGAAGAATGATGCTGACCGCTTCTGGGGTGGTAAAAGGTCCGGTTTGCAGTTGCGACTGCAAATCGACGCCGTCAATATAGTCCATCACCATGAAGTAGCCCCCGTGGGGGAATCGTCCCAGACCCTCGACGCGTACGAGATGCGGGTGCTGTAACTTTGTGAGAACCTGTGCCTCATTGACGAACTGCGAGACGGCACGCCTGTCGGACTGGCGTTTTTTATGCAGTGCCTTGATGGCGACTTTCTGTTGTGTCCCTTTCACTCTGGCACGAAATACCTTGCCCATGCCACCTGATCCGAGTAACTGTTCGAGCACGTAATCTTCATAGCGCAAGGGAGCAGCGTATTCCTCTGCGGGGAGCTGAAAGTCAGCCTCGGGCGTGTTGTGATGCAACAAGCGTTGTTCCAGCTTATTGCGGGCATTTGCCAGCAGACGCCGGACGGTTCTCTCTGATTTCCCGATGGTGCTAGAGATCTCTGCATTCTCCTGCCCCTGGAGGCTGGCCGTGAGGACGAGTCGTTCCTCCGAAGGCAGGTCCTGGATGAGCAGGCTTAATTCTTCGATGATCGCGACGACCTCTGACGGCGCAGGTTCGGGAACGGTTGCAGTCGCGAGAATGGTGTCTGGAGGTGCTTCACGATCAATGCTTCTCTTTCCCGCCGTGTGCTTTTCAATCTGACCGTAGAGCTTATGCAGCGTGATGCCTGCCAGTAGACGCCAGAGGTCCCCCGTCTTTTGCAACTGGTACTCTCCGACCCGGGCATGCACGAAAAAACTGCGATAAGCAGACTGGATAACGTCCTCGGGATCGATTCGACGACGGAGCCTGGCCCCGATACGGCTCCGCGCCAGGGCGATGAGCCGTGCGACATAACGGTCAAACAGGACCGTCGCTGCTTCGTTCTCGCCTGCCTGGTACATCTCCAGCAGTTGTTGTGAATTCAATTTCGGCACTCTGGAATACGCCTTCACTCTGTTCAGATACGTTGCAGGGGGACATGGGAAAAATTTTTTATATTCTGGCAGATTCTTTGACCAATCTTACCGGTAAATCGGATGCACCCCCAGAGGAGAGATGCCTGACTGTATCTCTAAGTTCGGAATTTTATTTTGAAAGGACCTGAAATGGCGTTCGTTGTGACCGCTCCCTGTGTGGGATGCAAAGATACAAGCTGCGTTCTCGCTTGCCCTTGCGACTGCTTTCACGAGGGGGAGCAGATGCTCTACATCGATCCGGAGGAGTGCATTGACTGCGATGCGTGCCGGGCGGAATGCCCCGTGGAGGCGATTTTTTATGAAGATGATGTCCCGGAGGAGTGGCAGAGTTTTATTCAGCTCAATGCCGAGATGGTAACTCAGACTCCTGCGATCACGGAGAAAAAAACGCCTTTAAAGTGAAGGGGGGAGAGTTGCTGTTTAACAGCGTCTTTAGATCAACAGTCGAGCTATTCTCAACTATGTGTTTTACCTGTTCAGAGAAGGATCCCGGGAATCAGAATGACAGAGATTACTCCCGTTTCAGAGGCGCAACAAAAGCGTTATCGGGGGTCTGGTTTTCCGGCGGTGCGCTGCCAATAAAGCCTGGTCGTGAGGGGGCAGGAGAGACATTGGGTGGTTTTGCGAATGAATCGACGTTGCCGATTTCCAGCAGCCAACTGTCATTACCTCGGCTCACGTTTAATGAGTATTCATGCAGATGACCGTCAACTGCTGTGCCATACCAACTGATTGAGTCAAAGCCCGTCGGTACATTTTCGTAGAGCGTTCCCTTCCAGGTTTCCCCGACGTCGGTGACCAGGTTTTGATACATCGGATTGTGGCGGCGTTCTGGAATACAAAATGTTTTGATGTCATCCAGCGACCAGCGGGCTTCCAGTGCAGAGGTGACTTCCGCGGGGGAGGTCAATTTCGGCTGCGTCCCCGTTGTCACAGCGGAGGTCTCATTGGTGGGTGGTTCAGGAGACGCCGGTCTGCAGCCCCAGACCAGTATTGCCAGGTTCAGCATAAGCTGGCACATGTTTCGATCACGGAACATCGGATTGCTTTCTGAATTCGCTTCTTAAAAGCTGCTTCCAGCTCAAACTGGCTGATAAATCCCAGTTGAAAACTGATGGAAACCTTGGAAAGTCTGCCTGCTTCATTTAGGATGGGGACTGTATTTCTGTTTATTTTTACACAGGCGTTCTATTATCACAATCGATCGGATTCAGAAATGTTCTCTTCCATCAATCGTCATATTCTCATACCAGCTTGCGTGATTGCCTGGTTGACCCTGATATCTGCAGGTGGGATTCCGGTTCTGCAGGCATTTCCTCCTGCGGAGAACCTTGATTTTTCTGAGAAGTACAAGCAGCTGTTACTGCAGGCAAAAGCAGCGCCTTCTCCGGGAACTCTGAAAGAGGTGGCGTTCGAAGCGATCAACGCCAGTCAGGCTGCGATTCAGGCGGGCGATTATACTGCTGCAGTGAAGATTGCGACGCTCGCATTTAAAATCGGGAGATCGGCGGGGAACAATCATGCCTCCAGCCTGGCAACCAGTTTAAAACAACGGTCTGCGATCCTGGCGCGCGAATATCGCGATGTAGAAAAGTATCATCAGATTCTGCAACAGGACCCCGACGATGCGCATGCGGCATTCTTATATGGCCAGTTTGTCGCCTTAAAGTTGAACAACAGGAAAGAGGGGCTGGCATGGCTTGCCCGGGGAGATGATGCCGGCTATCGCGCTCTGGCGAAACAGGAACTGGCGAACTCGAACAATGCTGGTGCGCTGCTGGCGGTCGCTGATGGCTGGTATCAGCTGGCAGACCAGGAAAAAGGGAATACCAGGCAGGAACTGGAACAGCACGCGTATGATTTACTTGGCCGCGTCTGGACTGACTCGCCCGCTACAGACCGCGATCTGCTGAATGACAAGTTAAGCGCGATGCCTCTCAGGTACCTGAATCACATGCCGGAAGAAGATGTTGTGCCTGGTCCGAAGCCCTTTGGTAAAAACGGAGAGAGTGGATATCTGGATGGATTGTTTACTGTCAACCTGGTTGAGTATGCCAATGGTCTCAGTCTGCATCCGCCGGCTAATGGTTTTGCACGCGTTCGATATCAGCTGAATGGTCAATACAAGACCTTCGTGACCGGCGTCGGTTTGCTTGATCATCCGACTGAGGTTCGCTCGAAAGTCATCTTTTACGTGATCGGAGATGACAGAGTTCTCTGGAAATCGCCACCCATTCAAGGCCGAGGTGATGTGGTCTTTTGTAAGGTTTCTGTCAGGAACATCAACCGACTGGAAATTCGCACCGAATGTCCGGGCGGTGCCTACGGTGCGAATGCCGTCTGGCTCGATCCGCACGTGCTGAAATAAAACATATAGACGCGTCTTAAAATAATTACCCGATATCGACAGCAGGCGTAACCCAGATTGGATTGAATCATGTTCGCTTTCAAAAGTCAGTTTCTCTTCCCGATGTGTGTCGCTGTGTTTTGTCTCCTGGCTGTTTCAGGCGGGAGTCAAGTTGCACTGGCATTTCCCCCTGCGTCGAACATTGATTTCTCTGAGAAATACAGGCAGCTGTTACTGCAGGCAAAAGCAGCGCCTTCCAAAATGGCTCTGAAAGATATGGCGTTTGAGGCGATCAACGCCAGTCAGTCAGCGATTCAGGCGGGCGATTATACTGCTGCGGTGAAGATTGCGACGCTGGCTGTCAAAATTGGAAAATCAGCGGGCAGTAACCACGCTTTTACTCTGGCGAACAGTTTGAGACAACGCAGTGTGATGCTGTCACGTGAGTATATTGATGTGGAAAAATATCATCAAAAACTGAAAGAGGATCCGAACGACGCGAGTGCGGCTTTTTTATATGGGAAGTTTGTCGCACTCAAGTTGAACAACTGGAAAGAGGGACTGTTCTGGCTGTCCCGGGGAGATGATGCCGCCTATCGCACTCTGGCGAAGCAGGAAATTGCGGTTGCCGATAATGTGGAAAAGCTGCCGGCGGTCGCCGATGGCTGGTATCAGTTAGCACAGCAGGAGAAGGGATTGACCGTACAGGAACTGGAACGACATGCCTATGACCTGTATAGCAGCGCCTGGACCAGGATGATCGGGGCAGATCAAATCGCAATCGGGAACAAGCTCAGCGAGATGCCCCTGCGATACCTGACTCACATGCAGGAAAAAGATGTCGTGCACGGCGGATGGCCTTTCGGAAAGAATGGAGACCCGGGAAATGGGGGGATGATTACCGTCAATCAGATTGAGTTCCCTAGAGGCCTGGGGATGGTACCACCCAGTCGAGGTTCCGCGAGTGTGTCTTACCAGCTGGATGGACAATACAAGACGTTTGTGTCCGGCATCGCCTTTTTCGATGATGACTACCCTTTCGGCGGAAACGTCACATTTACGGTGCTGGGAGATAATCGGGTTCTCTGGAAATCGCCCCTGAAAGATCAAAAGGACGTATTGTTCTGTAAGGTTTCAGTCAGGAACGTAAAACGACTGGAAATTCGAACTGAAACGAGCGGAATTAATCGGGGCGCACACACAGGCTGGCTGGATCCCCATGTGCTGAAATAGGGAGAAGTAAAGGTGCCAGTAATCAAAACTGGATTGCTGGCATGGACGTTGAAATCTTTTACCGGTCTTCCAGACACAATTTGGTTCGCTGAATTGGTTTCTGCTGGACGATCGTGTTTCAAGGATGGTACAGTTTATTTACTGAAACTGACTGTAGCCGGAAAGCGTGTTGTTTTCAGTCCCTGCATAGACTTCTTCAATCACTTCAGACGAGGTCGCCGCTATGAAGAGTTTGGAGACTTCATCGACCGATTACCTGCAGAGGCCTGTTTCCGACTGGCCAGTGATGAAATCGCGACTGGGGCTGCCTCATGCGTGGGCCCGGGGGATCATCGCGGTGATGGCCCTGGTGCTGGGGATCGGCTGGCTGGTGGCGGCGAACGCGCAGAATGTCAATCCGATATTCACCATCGGCTGCGGGCTGGGCTTTGTTTTCTTCGCGTTTCTCGTGCTGCTGTTGCTTCCTTATCAACTGGCGAACCGGCGATTCCTGCACGCGACTGAAGCGGTGCTGCCTGAGGTTCCCCTTACGCCGCTCTTGATTGCCAGTCCCTACGCCAACGGCGCGATCACCCATGAACTGGAGCAGACACCGTCGGGTATTGTGCTCAAGCCGCGCGACAATCCGTATGGCAGGATGCTCTGGTTTGGCTGTTTGTGGCCCCTGTTTACGGGAGTGGTGATGATTGCACTGGTCTGGACGCATGCCACGTTCGCGGATCTGGCGCTGTTCTGGAAGGCGTTCATTACCCTGGACCTGTGCCTGACTGTTGCGATCTATGTGTGGTTTGTCCGTCGCGCGTTTCGTGATCCGCCGCAAGGACTGGCCACGGTTGAAATCAATCAACTGGAAAAGACCTGTGTCATTACGAGTGCTGACGAATCGATTTCGCTTGATGTGGATCAGATGATTGCCGTGCAGCTCTGTGCCGCCTGGCTGAAGATCGAGGATCTCGATCATCAGGGCGAGGACTACGACAATAAACATGGGCGGGCGGAAATCGAACTCAACCTGGTCTGGCGGGAGCGGCCGGTTACCGCATCAGGTATTGAGCGCACCAACCTGCTGCACCTGGCAGGGGAATTTCAGAAACTGGTTCCAGTGGCGCGCCTGCTCGCGGATGTTTTGGGGGTGCCGTTACTCAATCATGCGACGTTCTCACACTGGCGGGCCGAACGTCTGCGGTCAAAAGAACGGCCTTATATTGCCGTGGGGCGTGCACGGCGATACGTGGTGGGTTGAGGTATCAGGTTCCCTTCGAAATCAAGGTCGTTAATCGAACAGGCATACTGCCTGCTATACCTAACCAGATTTGTTGCACTGTCAATATCCTGCTCGAGGTGCGCCCCGAATTGCACTCGGGGTTATCCGTTATTCTGCAGGTCGTCTTCTGAGTCATCGAAGAGATCTGCGTGCTCTCTTAAAAAGTCTGGATCGATCCAGACTTCTCCCACATCGCCTGGCTCAAGTTTAACATCATCCACGCTGAATGGTTGAAGGTCGGAAAGGAACTTTTCGAAGCTGTCTGACAAATGAATAAACTCAGCTGTTTCATGATCCCAGAATAGTACCGTCTCCCGACCACTCAAATCTAAAATGACGTAGTTTCCGCCTTCAGCAAATGCAAAGGGAAATGCCTGTGGTGAAAGATTCTCGATCAACGCTCTTTCTTTGAGAATCAATTGAGCCGGAATGAATTCATTCACTCCAGAATTGTTGGACTCATTAATCTCAAAAAGATTAGATTCCGGTTCAGCACCATCATATTCTTTTAGAAAATCTCGGAAGCTGTCTGGTAATTTAACACCAAGCGTCTTTTCTAATACGAACAGGTCGTTTGCAGAAGCAGCACGAGTTTTTGCTATTTTGATAACCACGAATTGGGTTCTCCATTTCGTAAGGAATTCATGCGGATAGAAACCTGGATTCTCACTTGTTAAACGATGACGAAATACGTGTCGACTGATACAAGCTGGCAGATCGGGGACCAGAATCAGAGAACAGCCATGATTCTCAGACCCAGCCCCGCGATGATCAAAGGGATGAGTGCAACGACAGTCTGATAGCGATCATTGAGCAGCGAAGGGATCATACATAGCCGACGTGGTTTCGATTCTGTGAATCACAAGTGATTTTCCTGACTGGTCTCAGGTGGTATCTGGAAGAGGATCTCCTTCAATTTAACAAGCTTTGTCTGACAGGGTGAGTTTCACTATCCTGTAATTCCTGTAATTGCGAGTTTGGTTTCTGGATCCGAGGCGCCGCGGAACGTTGTTACGAGGCTGGGTAAATATTTGTTTACAGGTTATTGCGGAGTCGGAGTCTGGGGGATATGATGGGAACAGGCAGGGTAAGACTGGGGGATTGCACAAAGTGGCTGTGCTTTCCGGATGACTGGAGGCTGGTGAAGGCGGTCCCTTTTACTGATGGCAAAACTGTTACCGACTTTGAGTTCCCTTTATTACGACCCATCAGGAGGTCCTCACATGTCTCGTTGTCTGATTATTGTATTTACATTCGCCGCTTTGACTGTCGCCTGTATCGCAGAGGCCCAACAGGGAAATCGGCCTGTCGCGCGTGAGCAATGGCGGGCGATTTATCTCCGGGGCAAAAACGTGGGCTACGTTCACGATGCGGTTGAAACCGTGAACCGGGACGGGAAACAGGTCGTCGTAAATTCGCATACTTCTGTGGTAAGCGCTTCCGGGAATCCTGCCGACGGTCGTGCCAGAGTGACGATACAGACGGATGAAACAGTCGATGGCAAAGTGCTGGGGTATCGTTACCAGGCACAGAATCCGCCGCTGGTCAATGTTCTCAAACAGGGACGTGTGACCGATGGTCAAGTGCGAATTCAGACTGGGACGAATGGCCAGACGGTCTCCAAAGTAAGACAGATTCCAGCTGATGTGAAAGGTCCGGCTTATGCAGACCGGCTGATGTTGGATCAGCCGTTGAAAGCGAATGAATCGAGGGTTATCACCACGTTCGATCCCAGGTCTGCCCAGGTCGACACAATCCGTTTTGAAGCACGTCAATTTGAAAACGTCTTGCTGCAGGATGGTAAAGAGCGACGCCTGTTGCACGTGGTCGTTTCACACAGCATCACTCCCAGCCTTGTCATTCATGAATTCCTCGATGAAGCGGGTGAGTCCTGGAAAACGACGATTCCCGCGCAGGACATGGTCGTCTATACCACGGATCGAGACGCAGCCATCAAATTGTTCGGCGATGTGGAAAATCGCTGAGCGGCCTGTGATCCATTCTTCTCCGAGCCACGCTTTGAACAGCGTGGCTTTGTTTATGCCTGTGTTTTGGCGACAACCTGGCGTATTTCGTGCTCGTTTCCCTGCCTGATTCATCAGTGGAATCGCATTCTTCCATTTTCGCATTGCAATCCAATTCCGCTGCGATACAGTAAACTCGAGTGACGTATACGAATGTATTGACGGTGCGTCTGCAGGATTCGGTTCTGGAAATTAAAGGATGGATACTGATGCAGAGAACATTCTTCTTTCACATGTTGTTTCTGGGTTGCTTAGTCCTGGTTGATCCGACGGCTGGGGTTGCTGCTTCCGCTCCCGGCTGGTCTCCTCTGCAGGCCACGGGGGAACCGAACGCACTTAAGGCCGGTGATCAGAAGACCGCCTGGGCTACACTGGCGCAGGATAAAGGAGCCGAGTGGCTTCAGCTGGAGTACAAGACGCCTGTTGAAGTAAAAGCGGTGCGGATCTATGAGAACTTTAATCCCGGTGCAGTCAGTAAATTGACGGCGATTGACGAGGGGGGAAAAGAAGTCGTGATCTGGGAAGGGCAGGAAACAATCAAGCCGGCGCCGACCGTTTTTGAAGTGAGCGCCGATGCGAAAGTGGTTTCCAGGTCGCTCAAGATCTATCTCGATACCCGACGCGTCAAAGGCTGGAATGAAATTGATGCAGTCCAACTGGTGGGCAGCGATGACAGCAAACAGTGGGCGACGCAGGCATCGGCCAGCAGTTCGTATGCAGAGCGAGGCGGCTCTCAGGAAATTACGTTGGCAGCGCTGCCTCCTTCCGTGGTCAAGACGGTGCCCCAGGCGGGGAGTACCGATGTTGATCCGGGGTTGAAAGAAATAGCGGTTACCTTCAGCAAGGACATGATCACCGAACGGATGTGGGCCGTCGTGCAGATCTCGTCGGAACACTTTCCCAAGGTAGGCAAGGGAATACACTACCTGGATGACAAACGCACGTGCGTGATTCCCGTCGACCTGGAACCGGACAAGACGTACGTGCTATGGTTCAATCGGGGACGCTTTAACAGTTTTCGCGATACCGAAAATAACCCCGCGATTCCTTATCTGCTCGTGTTCAAAACACGATCTGAATGAGCTGAGACTAAGATTCGTTTTATTGAATGGATCAGTCTGATATGTGTGAACTTGGATGAGTCCATGACTCGCTGCTAAAGCGGAGAATGGACTCTCTAATCCAGAACGGGGGAACGAGACAGAAGCAGAAAACAGTCCTCACATTTCATTTTCTGCGCAATTGAGTCTCAACATTGCAGAATATTTTTTTAATGGGGGAATTTCCCCATTAAATCTTTGAAAGAGCAGACAAATACTATGCAGATCATTTCTTGCGAGTAGGGGGCGGAAATCTATCTGCCCCGTATTTCGTAGTCAACGTATCACCATTCATTTCGCTCACAAATTAAACAACTGTCTGTTCTATCCTGATTCATAATGCACCAGATTCAGCTCATTCTACATGGAAATACTGCTCCGGGAAAGAAGCCTCATCTGTTCCCGATACCCGGCGACTATGTGCATTTATTGCGAATCTATCGAGCACATCTGGGAGAACATCTGCAGTCTCTGATCCGGGTTGACCAGCAGGAAACTCCGACCATCGCGGTTTTAAATTCGAACAGCGCGCGGGACCGGGAATTTTTCCAGGCCCTCAGATCGGATTTGATTGAGCTGACGGGGCAGAGGGAGCCGGTACAGTCACCAGACTCTTCATCAGATTCTCAGGTGGCACTGGATCGGTCGAGTTTTAGTAGTGATGATCAAGAGACGCTTCAGCAGTTCATTGAGTGGTGTGAAGAAAATCATCGCACCCTGATCAGGATTCTATTCGATAACGATTTTTTTAATATTACCTGATTATTTTGTTTTATTTTTTATTCAGCGGAGTTTGATTGTGGATCCCCACTTCCAGGTATTAAGACTGCGTACGCAAGTCTATTTTTCTACGTTAAGAGAGTTGCCCGAACAGCAGAAGCAGGAGCCGGTCGATATTGTGACGGCGTCCAATTTCAATCACCTGGTCGATGATCTCTCGTCATTTGCCCCCTCGATTGAGTCAGCCTTACCCGCCAAAATTGACATCAAATCTTTGAAACAGGAGCCGGTCAGTTACCGCGTGTTGGAAGAGCTGGAGAGCGAGATTCTCGAACTGATGCCTGAAATGAGATAAGCGCATGTGGACCTTTTCGGTTACGGAGGAAGTAACGTAAGCCGAAAATCGGACCGTTGTCAGATGGGAGGGGACGGCTATAGTCCTCATACCTAGACACAAAAACCGATTTTCAGGAGCTGGATATGTTTGGCTGGTTGCGACGTGATCCCCGGAAAAAGCTGGAACAGGCTTACGCGAAAAAAATGGAGCAGGCCCGTGATGCGCAGCGGAATGGTGACATTCAGGGGTATGCCAGCCTGGTTGCTGAGTCGGAAGAGATCCTGCAGGAAATTGATCGCCTGACAGCACAGCAGGTCGGTTGACCAGCCACGCGGGGTGACTGGTCAACGTGTGGCTCAAGCGATAATTTCCTGGACCACGTTGCCGTAGATGTTGGTCAGGCGGAAATCGCGGCCGCCGAAGCGGTAGACGAGCTTCTTGTGATCCAGGCCGAGCAGGTGCAGCATGGTCGCGTGCAGATCGTGCAGGTGGACTTCTCCCTCGACCGTTTTATACCCCAGGGCATCGGTGGCACCGTGGGTCAGTCCTCCTTTCGTGCCGCCACCGGCGAGCCAGGCGGTGTAGCCCGTGGAGTTGTGATCGCGGCCCAGGGTCTCTTTGCCGGAAAGGATTTGAGTTTCGGGCTGGCGTCCGAATTCGCCACTCCAGAGGACCAGCGTTTCATCCAGCAGGCCGCGCTGTTTGAGATCGGCCAGCAGGGCGGCGATCGGTTTGTCGATCGTCTCGGCTTTCGATTTGAATTTGTCGAGACCGCTGTGGTGATCCCAGCCGGTGGTGCTGACTTCCACAAAGCGGACGCCGGCTTCACTCAGACGACGGGCCAGCAGGCACTGGCGAGCGAAGTCGTCGGTGGATTTCTCGTCGACGCCGTACATGTCGAGCGTGGCTTTCGACTCGCGGCTGAGGTCCATGACTTCGGGAACGGCATCGCGCATCTGTTCGCTGAGGTTGAGCGAGTCGATCACGCCGCGGACGTCGGCGGTCTGGCCCAGCAGGTCCTCATTCATTTTCTGCGCGAGGGCCAGGGCAGTGCGTTCCGGGTTGGCGGCCAGGCCGTGCTGTGACTGCAGGTTGCTGATGGACGCGGTCTGGATGGATTGACCGGACCAGCCGAGCCGCGTGGCCTGGAAGGTACTGGGGAGAAAGGCGCTGCCGTAATTCGCGGGACCGCCGAAGGTGCGGGTCGGCTTGATGGTGAAGAAGCCGGGCAGGTTCTGGTTTTCGGTGCCCAGTCCGTAGAGCACCCAGGCGCCCATGGAGGGCCGCTGGAATTTGAACTCGCCGGTATGCAGCATGGGGATCGCGATGGGATGGGCGCGACTGGGGCCGGTCATCCCGTTGAGCATGCAGAGTTCGTCGGCCTGTTTTGCCAGATGCGGGAAGGCTTCCGAGATCCACATGCCGCTTTCGCCGTGCTGTGCGAAGTCGTACAGCGGGGCCAGTAGTTTCCCCTTGTTCTGGCCCTTCTTACCGCCGTTGGCTTTGAGCTCGGGCTTGTAATCGAATGATTCAAACTGCGAGGGGCCGCCGTTGATGAACAGGAAGATGACTCGCTTCGCTTTGGGGGGGAAGTGGGCGATGCGGGGAGAGAGCAGACCGGCCTGGCTGGCTTGTGGAGCGAGCCCGGTCAAAGCGAGTCCGCCGACACTGCAGCTGGCCGCTTTGAGCCATTGACGTCGTGACAGTTGTGTATTATCTGTTTCGTGTTTCATCGGAGGTGATCTCCTCAATGTGTTTTCCAGGAAGGAGTGGGGAGGGAGGATTTAACGGGCATCGACCAGGAACCGGAATTCCGCGGTCATGAACAGGGTCTGGAACCAGGCGGCCCAGGCGTCGACTTCAACGGTTTTACTTTGGGGATCGCTGGACTCACGAACCTGCTGTACCAGTTGCAGGGCCCCCGCGCGTTCCTCTGGTGTGGGTGTGCGACCCAGGGCGCGCCGCATGGCCAGGTCGACCCGGGCGGCATCGTCTTTCAGCTGTTTGTCAGCCAGCAGTCTGCGGGCGGCGTGTTGGGCCTGATCGGTGATGAACTGTGAATTCCGCAGGTAGAGGGCCTGTGCGGGGACGTTCGTGACGGCCCGGGTTCCGCTCACCAGACTGGGGGAGGGGAAGTCGAACAGGTCAAACAGTTCGGGGACGTAATCGCGGACGACCGGCAGGTAGACGCTGCGCTGATTGCTGGGTGGTTGCAGTTTTTCCAGGGGAATGCTGCGGGCCAGCTTGTCGCCCAGTGGCGTCACAGTCGAGCCGTGGGGACGGTCAAGGATGAGTTGTCCGCTGACAGTGAGAATCGCATCGCGGATCGCTTCAGCTTCGAGACGACGGGGTGTGGCCCGCCAGAGCAGATGGTTCTCCGGATCGATTTCCAGGTTGGCCGTGTCGGGTGTGCTGCTCAACTGGTAGGTGCGGCTGAGCACGATCTGGCGGATCATGCATTTGGTGGACCAGCCTTCCTGCATGAACTTAAGGGCCAGGTCGTCGAGCAGTTCCGGATGACTGGGTTGTTTGCCAATCAGGCCGAAGTTGTCGACAGTGGGCACCAGACCGCGTCCGAAGAGATGGTACCAGATGCGATTGACCATCACGCGGGCGGTGAGCGGGTTCTGCTCACTGGTGATCCATTGGGCCAGTTCCAGACGTCCGCTATGGCCGGCGGGGATCTGCGGCGTGTTGTCGATCTGGATGGCACTCAGGAAGCCGCGGGGAACGACGTCCCCTTTTTCGCGGAAGTCGCCCCGCACGGCGATGTAAGTGTCGGCGGGTTTCTTGCGGTCCCGGGCGGTCATCGCGTACTGCGGCCGTGGGGCGGGATTCTTTTTGAGTTCGGCGATTTTGGTTTTCAGCTTGGTGACTTCGGTGGTCAGCTGAGTCACCTGCGCGTTGGCTTTCTCGAGTTCCGCTTTTTTCCGATCGACGTCGGCCTGGGATGGTCCCTGGAGGGCATTGGGATTCTTGGGATCGACGACGGTGGTGGCGACCAGTTGTTCGTACTTCTGATGTGCAGACGCGGCCAGTTTCTGGGAGTCCTGTGCTTTTTTCAGGGCTGCCGTCTGTGTGGTCAGTTTCTTTTCCGTTTCCTGCAGCTGTTTCTCATAGGCTTCGGCAGCAGCGTGCAGGGCTGGTCCGTTCTCGCCAAGGGGGAGCAGATCGGTGGGGGTGTTGCTGTATTTCTGCTTGATCGTGCCGTACATCGGTTCGGTGCTGAGGAAGATCCCTGCCAGGGAATAATAGTCGGCGGTGGGAATCGGATCGAACTTGTGATCGTGACAGCGGGCACAGGAGACAGTCAGCGCCAGCGTGGCCCGGCAGACGGTGTTGATCTGATCGTCGACGATATCCATACGGAATTCCGTTCCGCCGGAGTTATGCCGTTTGGGACCGAAAGAGAGGATACTGGGGGCGATGTTGCGGGCTTCGATCGCTTCGGGAGATTCATGGGGTTGGGCCGGCAGCAGGTCTCCGGCGATCTGTTCCCGCAGGAAGACATCGTAGGGTTTATCCTGGTTAAAGGAGTCGATGACGTAGTTGCGGTAGGGCCAGGCATGGGGGTAGGTGAAGTTGAACTCCATGCCGCTCGATTCTGCGAAACGGACGACGTCCAGCCAGTGACGTCCCCAGCGTTCGCCGAACTGGGGGGATGCGAGCAAGTCGTCAACGAGCTTCGCGAGGGCGTTGGGTGATTTGTCCTGCAGGAAGGCGTCGATCTGCTCGGGAGTGGGGGGGAGGCCGATCAGATCAAAGTAGACGCGGCGGACCAGCGTCAGGCGGCTGGCATCTTCGACCGGCTTGACGCCTTTCTGTTCCATGACGGAGAGGGTGAAGCCATCGATGACCGCGTCGCGGGGCCATTCGGTCTGATTGACGGCAGGGGGCGCGACTTTGCGGGGCGGTACGAAGGCCCAGTGATTTTGAGCTTCCTGGTAGCGCTGCTCTTTGAGTGTGGGGCCGGTCTCTTGGCGGGTATCGGGGCAGCCGAGTTTGATCCAGGCTTCGAACGCGTTGATGACCTCGTCCGAGAGTTTTTCTTCGGGGGGCATGCCTGAGACGCCGTCCTCATGACGCAGCATGCGTAACAGAGAACTGTGTTCCCTATCGTGGGGTTTGATCATCGGTCCGGTATCGCCGCCGCGCAGCATGCCGGAAGGGGAATCGAGTTCCAGGCCGCCTTCGATACTCTCGCCTGTTTTGGAATGGCATTCGTAGCAGTACTTGACGAGCACCGGTTCGATTTTGGATTCGAACAGCTGCTGGCCCTTACTAGAGGGCGTGGCTGCCGAGGCCGGAAAAGCAGACACGGCCAGTGTGAGTGTCGAAACGAGACAAATCAACCAACGGTTCATCATCGCCGCCTTTCGTCATGTCTGTGGTGGGCTTGAAGTGGGCTGCCGACATGGAAGCAGACCACTTTTCAGGTGGGATTTCGCATTGTGATGAGGCTGCCGGTCAGCACTTCCGGCAGTCTCACCAATATTTATTATAAATATTTGGATCCAGTTGTCCATAATGTCGTCACGATTTCGAGGGAAAATCGAAAAAATGACCGCGAAAAGGAGTGTTTTCCGCAAAATGGAGGCAAATTAGACTGTTTTTTCTACCACGAAATGCTCGAATGACACGAAAATCATGCTTCAGGAGTCGTTCTTTTGCGAGTCGAATTCCGGGCAGTCTCTGTTTTCCTGGTGGTCCAGTTGGAATGGCTCGTTGCGTGCATTGTCGGGGTTGGAGTCTTCAATGTATTTTCTGTGTTTGACATCAATGATGGTGAAAGGGGCATTGGGACCTGTGCCCCATGTAATGCGGTAGACGCCTTTGTCCTCTATTTCCACGGAGGGTACGGTTTCGACGTTGATGTTGAGCGGACCGAGTGTGCGCGTTTGATAGCTTTGAAAGGGGGCGTCAGCAAAGAGTCCATAGAAATAGGTCTCTTCTGGGGCAGGGCCACCATAGAGACGGAGATAGTAGCGTGAATCCGGAATCTCGATTTCGGGCCCCATGGGTATCGCGGCGTCTCCAAGGATGGGGGGACGAAAGATGAGCAGCGGGAAAAACAGCGCCAGGGCAGTGCCTGCCATCAGCACGGGTAGTGTAAGAACAACAAAGACGATATGAGCAAAGCGGATACGAGCCATGGGCGAATTCCTGACAGCGTCGCTGTGGGAGAACCACGAATTGTATGCAGGTCATGAACAAGTCTGTTTACAGGCACTACTCTTTAGAGAGAGTTGCTGCCCGGTTTATTCCGGGGAAATCAGAATTTCCGCGGTTACTTGTATGACTATGGTGCAAACCAGATGAGGAGATTGACGAATTCGAAATCGTCGAGGTCTTTCAGGCATTTGACGGAGGTGATGGTGATTTCATTCTCGCCAAGACGCAGCCAGTTCGGATTGCAGGGGAGAACCAGTCGGTCGAAGGAGCCGTCGTCGGGAGAGGGTTTCAGTCCTTCGGTCAGCAGGTGACCGTTGATGTGGATCTGAGGTCGGCACTGAATGCCTTTGGCCATGAGGGTGATGGCAGCCCGGGGAATTCCATTCGGATACTGTCGGGCTGAAATTTCGAACCGGACCCGGTAGGTTGCGCCTGCGGTGGGACGCTGGAACTGGCTGTTGACTTTTCCTTCGAATTGATCATCGCCGAGATGATGGACGACGGGGTTCTCTTCGATGGCAATCACGCGCTCCGTTTTGGCACGCAGTGTAAAATCGAGGCGGCGGGGTTTCCCACTCGATCCGGTCACTCTCAGGTTCTGCGACTGGGGCAGGTAACCCGGTCGGGCGGCGCTGACTGCGACATTATCGGGCGTCTCTGAAAGTTTCAGTTCATAGGTGCCTTGCTGGGACGTTCGCGCTACGAGGGATCGGCCATCGGGCAGGTCGACGCGAATCGTCGTGGCTGCCAGCGGTCGTCCTGTCTGGGAATCGCGGACAACCCCGCGGAGGAGGTCATCCGGCTGCATCGCAGCGGGGCGTTCAACCTGGGGCGCGGACATGGGGGCTGGCGTTGATTTGCGCAGGTTCGTCAACGGAGTCCGCGCCGCCAGATGCTTGCCTGCGGGAAGAGTCAGTTTTTCAGAAGCAGAACTGAGATCGGTAATGGAAGGTGAGACCGGTCCGGGCTGACCCTGGTCCGTTTTCATCGAGGGACGCTGCAGTGGTTGTCGTTCCACAGTTCCTGTTGCGGAGAGGGGACGTGGAGACCGAGCGGTCTCTGCCCGAGAAAATGTTTTCGGCCGCGATTCGGGACGGGCCTCTGCGCTGGGAAGATCTTGCGGGGAAGATGAAACGTCGGGTGCGGGAGTCGAGTGCTGCTTGGAAGATTCGGTTTGTGCCCGCTCGGCCTGGGGCAACTTGCTTACTGCCGAGGTGTGCGGAGAGATCGCCATATTATCTGCGAGCAGACTAGTCTCCTGGTCTGGTTCGATCTGTCGGGGGAGCGAGACGGTGTCCGCGGAGAGGCGGTCCCGCTCGGTTCGATTCCGTTCCGGTTTGAGTGGCGTGATGCTTTCCTGCCAGAGTCGGGCATCGTTCAACGTTGATGAATCGGAGGGCGTTGGTTCCGTGTTGTCGTTGCTGATCTGTCGAATCGCGATGGGATCTGATTTAACGATCGGTTCCGGCTGGGCCGGCGAGTTTTCGACCACGGTGACCCAGCCGAGACCCAGGCAGAAGTGGATCAGCAGGGAAAGGTAAAACGACTTGGACATGGAGTGTCGATTACCCCAGCGGGTGCCCCAGAGAGTCAGCCAGTCGATGGTCACGAAGAGAATGCAGAAAATCAGCGCCCCGCGGAGCACTGTCTCGATAATCGAAGCCTGTGGTCCGCCGCTGATCAGATCCAGGATGTACTGCCACCATTGTGCCATGGAGTATCTCATCCGCGTGAATATTTGATGCCAGGCGAGCCGCTTACGGGGATAGCGAAAGCCGCCGACCTGAATTCGACCCACAATCAGAGGCGGCTGCAATTCCGACAGGGGGAAGGGGGGAGTCAGGGATTTCAGTTGGAAACAGAGTTCGTTGTGCAGATCTCCCCGGTGTGGGGGAATTATATCCCTCGAAGCCCTGTTTTTCTATGTTATTCTTGCCTGTACTGTCTGACGTCGGTCTATCCCCTTTTAAATTCCCGGGTTCGTGATGATTGGATGCGAGACAAGTCTGAGGTTGTCAGGTATAATCGAGGTCTCATGGTTATCCGCCTGACCAGCGGTCGTTCTGGTAGAGATCGTCCGTTTTTCCATGCTTACATTGAAAGGGATCCGTCTGTGAAATCATTCCAATTTGCTGCAGCTGTATTTGTCCTGTTCTGTTCTTCGCTGGTCTGGGCCGATGAACGGGGGACGTTGATTTTCGAAGATGATTTCGAACGGAGTGAATCACAGGAGCAGAAAGATGAGATCGGTAAAGGCTGGGGGACGAACAGTCGCAGCCGGGCAAAGGGGAATAAACAGGTCGACCTGCGTGACGGGGCGATGTATATCTACATTCATGAAACAGCCGACCACGCCGTTTCGGTGACGCATCCTGCCGAATTCAAGAATGGTGCGGTTGCCCTGCGGTTCATGCTGGAAGATCCCAAAGACAGCCTGGGACTCAATTTCGCGGATCTCAAATACAAACCGGTACACGCCGGCCATCTGTTTGTGGCTAAGATCAGCCCTAAAAATCTGATGATCACCGACCTCAAGACCGGCAACATGGATCTGAAAATTCGCGATCAGCGGAAAGCGGGCACTCTGTCTGCGGAACATAAGGAACTGCTCAAGACCAAAACCAAACGGTCCCCGCTCAAACTGGAGACCGGCAAGTGGTATGACCTGCTGGTGAATGTGGAAGGGGACAAGCTGACTGTTTCCATCGACGGGAAACAGGTCGGCTCTTTTGCCTCTGAGGGGATGGCCCATCCGACCAAGCGGCTGCTGCGACTGGCAGTGCCTCGCAAGGCAGTGGTGGATGACGTCAAGATTTACTCCCGTGGTGAGAAGTCGTAAGTCAGGCTGGATGAACCGGTTCCGGTGAGAGGGATTCTCGGGGAAAGTCGCCCCTTGTTTTGGGGGCATCCCCGGATTCCGGGCGAGTCCGTTCTTGACCCGCAGTGAATTTCTGACGATAATTAACAAATCAAGCCGCGCTTATGTACGGTTGAAGTTGTGAGTCTCATTCCTGTTATCCCGCGAGTCCCTCCATGAACCAACGATCGTCCCGCAGCATGACCGACTGTTCCGGAATCACACGTCGCAATTTCGTGCAGGCGGGCGCATTGGGAGCAGGCGGTTTGTGCCTGGCGGATCTGCTGAAGCTCAAAGCGGAAGGGGCCGTTTCGTCGAAGCAACAGGACACCAGCGTGATCCTGTTCTGGTTGAGCGGCGGTCCGGGGCATATGGAGACCTGGGATCCCAAGCCCGAAGCACCTGCAGAATACCGGGGACCCTTTCAGCCAATCGCGACCAGTCTGTCGGGAGTGCAGTTCAGCGAACTGATGCCGGGACAGGCGAAACTGGCCGAGCACCTGGCTGTGCTGCGAACCGTGAATCACGGGACCGGCGATCATACCAAGGGAAATCACTGGATGCTGACCGGCTTTGAAGGTCCTGCCTTCAATGCGCCCGACAATCGGGTGCAGCGACGTCCTTCGATTGGCTCCGCGGCTTCGTTCCTGCGTGGTGCCCGGCTGGAAGGCATGCCCCCTTATGTGGGAGTACCTCATCTCCGTGGGGGGACGGATAATCTGTTTCATTATTCCTCGTACATTGGCGGCGGCTTTGATCCGTTTATTGTCAATTCCGATCCGAATACTTCCAGCTTCAGCGTGCAGAACCTGACCCTGGCCCGCGGCCTGACGGTCGATCGATTGAAGAACCGGCAGGAACTGTTGAGTTCGCTCGACCAGCTGCCGCGTCGACACGAGAAGCTGATTCGCGACCTCGACGAACACCAGCAGAAAGCCTTTGATCTGCTGTATTCGAAAGGCGTTCGCTCTGCGTTTGATATTGAAGACGAACCGGCGGCGGTTCGCGACAGCTACGGCCGACATACGTTTGGACAAAGTGCGCTCCTGGCGCGGCGTCTGGTAGAACATGGTTCGACATTTGTGACCGTCAACTGTGTCCCCTGGGATCATCACGGTTCCGCGGGACGTCTTCGCACTGAAGAAGGAGCCCGCAAGCTGATACCGCCTCTGGACGCCGCGATCTCGGGATTGATTCGCGATCTGATCGACCGCGGTCTGTATGAGAAGACACTGGTGGTGGCGATGGGTGAATTTGGACGCACGCCGCGAATTAACCAGCATGCAGGACGCGACCACTGGGGGCGAACCTTCAGTGTAATGATGGGCTGTGGCGGAATGCGGATGGGGCAGATCATCGGCCGTTCCAGCAGCCGCGGTGAAGATGTCGTCGAACGGCCGGTGGGCCCGCAGGATGTTGCGGCGACCATTTATCGGCATCTGGGCATCGATCCCCAGCGTGTTATTCTCCGCGATCGCCTGGATCGCCCGATGCCTCTGCTCGACACCGGGGAACCGGTTTCCGAGCTGTTTGGCTAACCGACGTCCTTCTGAGAGAGCGCTCATGCAAGAATCATCGGGCGGTATAACCCGCATAACTGGACCCCGATTCCCGGCTGAAAATACTCGACATAGCGATAATCGATTATATAATGAACTTATGAATGTCATCCGATGCCGTCCACCAGGTTCCTGCCTGCTCAGCCTTCTGTGCATCCTGTTTTTGATGGGATGCGAATCAAATCAACCAGCCCCCACTAAAAAAGCCGGGGAGACACTACCGGTCTTGAATGTGGAAACACTGACCGTCGCCGAACAGACCTGGCCACGTATTATCCGCAGCCAGGGGAGTCTGTTTCCTGACGAAGAGGCGACGCTGGGGATCAAGGTGGAAGGCCGTGTTTCCGAAGTACACGTTGATCTTGGAGATGTTGTTGAGGTCGGTGATCCATTGATTACGATCGACCAGGAAGATTTCAAACTCCGCGTCAAGCAGGCAGAGGCACAACTGGCGGCGGTTCGTTCGGCAGTCGGGTTAAAACCGGGAGATCCGCTTGAAAAACTGGTGCCTGAAAATTCGCCCCCGGCCCGTGAGAAGAAAGCCGAGTGGGATGAGGCGACCGCGAACCTGGAACGAGCCAAGACGCTGTATAAACAGAATGTGATGGGCCAGGCCGAATTCGATCAGGTCGTGTCGTTCGAACAGGTGGCCCAGGCCCGCTATGCCTCCGCTTTGAACGGGGTCCGCGAGAAAATGGCTAATATCACCGTGCAACAGACGCAACTGGATCTGGCACGGGAAGACTTGAAGAACACCGAACTGAAAGCCACGTACCCGGCTGTCGTGCAGAAACGCCTGGTTGCCCCCGGGAGTTACATTCGCATGGGTGATCCACTGCTGGTGCTGGTACGGATTGATCAGCTCCGCTACCGGGGAACGGTGCCCGAGCGTCTCTCGACCCAGCTTGAAATCGGTCAGCCGATCGAATTGAAAATTGAATCGGTACCACAGCGGACTTCTAAAGTGACCCGCATCAGTCCGTTCCTGGATCAGTTGAGCCGTTCATTACTGTTTGAGTCGCTGGTCGAGAACCCGGATCGGGAATTGCGGGCCGGCCTGTTTGCCGAAGGACGGATCATCGTCGACCCCGATCAGAAAGCGATTGTCGTGCCGGTCTCGTCGGTCGTGCAATTTGCGGGAACGGAAAAAGTCTGGAAGGCCGTGGATGGCACCGTGAAGATGCAGGAAGTCCTGCTGGGAGAACGACGCGGTGATCAGATCCGAATTTTAGAAGGACTGCAGCCGGGTGACGTCATTCTGCGTACCGCGAAGGAAGGGCGTCCCGGAACACTGTCTGCCGTGGAGCCACAACCCTCGGCTGCCGAGCAGACCAAAGCCAAAACATAATTGCCGACGGGTCTGCCTGATCCGTCTTGTGAAGAAAGTCGCCGCAGCCTGATGTAAAGGGAATCGATTTTGTACTGGTTAGCCGAAGTCTGTGTCAAAAGGCCCGTGTTTGCGCTGATGCTGATTACCGCATTAGTGGTCGCCGGTCTTGTGGCCTTTCCGGAGCTGGGCGTCGATCGTTTTCCCAACATGGACATGCCGTCGATTTATATCCGGACGAACTATCCCGGGGCGGCGTCTCAGGAAGTCGAATCGGAAGTCAGCGCGGTGCTGGAAGATGCGGTCGCAACCGTGGCGGGCATCGAGGAACTGCGTTCGATCTCGCGCGACGGTCGCTCGTTTGTGATCATCACCTTCAATCTGAACCGGAACGTCGACGCTGCGACGCAGGACGTGCGGGACGCGGTTTCGGGGGCGATGAATCTGTTGCCTCCCAATATCGATCCGCCAATCGTACAGAAACGGGATCTGGAATCGTCGCCGATCATGACGCTGGCCGTTTCAGGGCCACGCACTTCGCGGGAGCTGTATCTGTTTGCAGATCGCTACGTGAAGAACGTGATTGAATCGTCTCCCGGAGTGGGTGAGGTTCAGATCGCGGGGGCCGCGGATCGGGCGGTGAAGGTGGATATTGACGCAGACCGGCTGGCGGCTTACCAGATGTCGATCCTGCAGATCCGGGATGCACTGGTGCGACAGAATACCGAAGTTCCCGGGGGACGCCTGGACCAGGGCTTCCGCGAGCGGTCCCTGCGGACAATGGGCCGCATTGCCGATGCGAGCAATTTTCCGAATCTGGTGGTCGATACGATCAATGGCACTCCAGTCCGACTGGCCGATTTGGGAACAGTGAGCGACGATACCAAGGAAGTCCGCACGATTGCGCGACTCAATCAGGCGCCGGCAGTCGTGTTGACGATTCAGAAACAGTCGGGAGAAAATACGGTTGCGGTAGTGGAAGGCATTAAAAAGATGCTGCCTCGCAGCCAGGAACTGCTGCCCGATGACGTGACGGTCAGCGTGGTGCAGGATCAGTCCCGCTATATCGTGACGGCACTACACGAGCTGGAAAAGCACCTGGTCTCCGGAAGTATTCTGGCCTGTATTACCGTGCTGTTGTTTATGCGATCCTGGCGTTCTACGGTGATTGCTTCGGTGGCGATTCCCGCTTCGATCATTTCCACGTTTGCCTTCATGAAACTGTTTGGCTTCACCTTAAACAATGTGACCATGCTGGCGCTGGTGCTGATGGTGGGGGTGGTGATTGATGATGCGATTGTGGTGCTGGAGAACGTGTTCCACTGCATCGAAGAGCGGGGGATGACTCCCCATGACGCCGCGATTTACGGAACCAAGGAAATCGGCCTGGCGGTGCTGGCGACTACCATTTCACTAGTGATCGTCTTTCTGCCGGTGTCGTTTCTGTCGAGCGTCACCGGGCGACTGCTGTTCCAGTTCGGATTGACGGCGACGGTGGCGATTCTGGTTTCGATGCTTGTCAGTTTCTCCCTGACACCGATGATGTGCAGCAAGCTGCTCAAGGCAGAGACGCCCAGTCCGAACGGACCGAGTTCCCGTTCGGGATTCTATCACCTGGTGGAAACCTCTTATCTCTGGACGCTGAAACAGTCGTTGCGGTTTCGCTGGCTGGTACTGGCGGTTTCCATCGCGGTGATCTGCAGTAACTATCCGCTGTATCAGCTGGTGAAGCAGGATTATATTCCGCTCAACGTGGATGAGTCCGAGTTTGAAATTCGTCTCGAGGCCCGGCAGGGGGCGACGCTGCAGTCGATGAATGATCTGATTGAGCGGGCCGAGACGATCCTGACCGATACGGAGGGAGTGAAAACGATTCTGCTGACGGTGGGGTCCGGAGGCTTCGGCGATGTGAACCGGGCGAGTTTCTTCGTGCGGCTGACCGACAGCGAGACGCGTACGTTTTCGTTTGATCGTTTCTTCGCCGGACTCATGCACGCCGACCTGACCGCGGCGTTTCGGGGCAATTTCACCCAGCGCGAGAAGATGTCGGAGATCCGCAAGAAACTGAAACAGATTCCCGATACCCGCATCTCGGTGCGAAACCTGACTTCACTCCGACAGGGGGCGCCGGTGGATATCGACTTTTCGATTACCGGACCGGATATCGACGGTCTGCTGGAGTTCAGTAACAAGCTGCGGGAGAAGGTGAAAACGATTCCGGGTATCGTGGACGTCTATTCCACGCTGCAGATCGATAATCCAGAACTGCTGGCCCGCATCGATCGCGAACGGGCGGCTGCTCTGGGCATTGATGTGCGGGAGATTGCCGATACGCTGCGAGTTGCAGTCGGCGGAGATGATCGTGTTTCCCGATACCGCGACCGGAGTGTGGACGACGCTTATGATGTCGAGCTGCGACTGGTCGGACTGGACCGGGGGGATATCCAGTCGGTTTCCCAGTTATATGTGCGGACCAGTCCGCAGGCGACGGGGGACGTTACTTCCTCCTCGGCACAAACCGGATCGCGGCTGGCGCGGATCGATAACGTGGTCAACTTTGAATACAACACGGCTGCTTCGCGTATTGACCGGTTGAACCGTCAGAAGATGGTCGCCGTGCGGGCGAACCTGGCGCCGGGCTATGCCTTGGGCGACGGAATCGAGGCGATGAAAGCGGCTGCGGAAGAGATCGGAATTCCGGATGGCTACAATACGATGGTGCTGGGGGGCGGCCGCGAACTGGAACGCACGCTCTCGGACTTTGGCTGGACGATGGTGCTGTCGTTCGTCTTCATGTATATCGTGCTGGCGGCCCAATTCGAGAACCTGGTGCATCCGATGGTGATTCTGCTTTCGCTGCCATTGGCGGTTCCCTTTGGTCTGTTGAGTCTGCACTGGGGAGGCGAGACGCTGAACCTGTACTCGGCCCTGGGGATTCTGGTGCTGTTCGGCGTGGTGAAAAAGGCGGCGATTCTGCAGATCGATCATACGAATGCACTGCAGGAGCAGGGCTTCCCCCGTTACCAGGCGATCCTGCAGGCGAACCGCGATCGTCTGCGACCGATTCTGATGACGACCCTCTCGTTCGTAGCGGGTCTGATTCCGCTGTTGATTGCCACCGGTCCCGGTGCAGAAGAACGGCGGTCTATCGCAGTGCTGGCGGTAGGGGGGCAGACACTATCACTGCTGCTGACCCTGCTGGCGATTCCCGTGCTGTATACGTTCTTCGATGATCTCTCGGCCCTGTTTATGAAGTGGACCGGCAACGAGAAGAAGAAGCCAGCTGCGCCCGCGCACAGTGTGCCACATGAAGTTCCGCCCGTGCATGTGCTGGCAGCGCATATTCCACCTCCCGAACCCGCACCGACGAGCACAGAGCAGACTTGAAGCGTGGGTGACAGGTCAGCCGTCGCGAGAATCGGACTTACTTATTGACTTCCCGCAGAGATGGCAGTAGCCTAAAAATGCTTAAGTGATGTCTCCCGCCAAAGGAATGGTTTGTGAAGAGGAAACATCGATGTCTCTATCCCGTCCTGTCTGGCAAAGCACGTCTTCCCCGATTTCCCTTAAAGAGCAGGCTCAGGCTGGTTACGACCACTGCAGTCACTCTGGAACAGGAATATGACAACCATGCGCTCTACCATGAATACCGTCGTTGTGTTGTTGTGTCTGGCACTGTTATCTGTTGAAAGCCGTTTGCAGGCTGCTGAGGGTTTGCGGGTGACCCGTGATCTGCAGGTCCTGTACACGTTTGAAGCGGGCCAGGGAGATCTGATTCAGGATCGTTCGGAGGTCGGGGAACCGCTGAATCTGAACATTAAGAATCCGTCAGAGATCAAGTGGCAGGAGGGAGTATTGACCGTCAAGGGGTCGGCCCGGATTCAGTCAGCAGAGCCAGCCGGCAAACTCATCAAAGCACTTCGCCGGGCGAATGCATGCACCGTCGAGGCCTGGTTGAAACCGGCCCACGATCGGCAGAAGGGACCCGCGCGGATTGTTTCACTGTCGCGAGATCCGAATCAGCGTAATCTGACACTGGGTCAGGAGGGCAGACGCTATGATGTGCGTTTACGGACGACGTCCACCAGCGGGAACGGTATGCCTTCCATGACGTCTCCGGATCGACTGGCCCAGCCACGGCTGACGCATGTGGTCTATACCCGCGACCCAGCGGGAAGGGCACTGCTATATGTAAATGGAAAGTTGCAGGCCGAGAAACGAATTCGGGGGAACCTGTCCAACTGGGATCAGTCCTTCTCACTGACACTGGCCAATGAAGCGACCGGCGATCGTCCCTGGCAGGGGGATCTGTTTCTGGTCGCCGTTTACAGTCGGGCGCTGACCAAAGCGGAAGTCGAGCAGAATTATCGCGCGGGAGAAAAGGGGAAACCTTCCGAGCAGGATCTGTTGGCGCTGGCCCAGGCGAAGCAGAGAAAGCTGTTTGAAACGAAAGTCGCACCGCTGCTGGCACAGAACTGCCTCGAATGTCATGACGCCGCCAGCCGGAAAGGGGGACTGGACCTCTCGCACAAAGCGACGGCCTTCGCGGGTGGGGAGAGCGGAAAAATCATCGTGCCGGGGTCAGCGGAGAAAAGTCTGCTGTGGGAACAGATCGTCTCGGGTGATATGCCGCCCGGAAATACGCCCCTCAAGCCGGCTGAGAAAGCGTTGCTCAAAGAATGGTTGAATGGCGGCGCCCACTGGTCAGTGAACATGATCGATCCCGCCATCTATAACGGGAACAGCAGTGCGCAGGAGATCTGGGTGCAGCGGCTGACGATTCCGGAATACATCGAAACAGTCAAAAGCACGGTGGGCGTGGATATCAGCCAGGAGGCCTACGAACTGCTGCCACCTGATTTGCGGGCCGATGGTTTCAGCAATACCGCGTACAATCTGAATGTGGACCTCAAGCATGTGCAGGCGTATGCCCGGCTGGCGGAACTGATTGTGCAGCGGATGGACGTCCTGAAGTTCGCGCGGCAGTTTTCCAGTTCGCGGAGTCTGAATACGGATGCCACGATGCGAAAGTTCGTGGGGGCGATGGGACAGCGGCTGTTCCGCGGTCCGCTGGACGAGCGTGAGATTACGAACTTCAGCGGGATCGCGACGACCGTGGCCAGCGCTGGAGGCACCTATGAAGAGGGAGTCTCTCTGATCCTGGAAGCGATGCTGCAGTCACCTCGGTTTATCTATCGGATTGAATCGCAACGAGGGGACGGGGCGGCGTTTACCGCAGGTAACTTTGAACTGGCATCGCGATTGAGTTATATCATCTGGGGGGGACCTCCCGATGAGGAACTGCTCAAGGCGGCGCAGGCAGGGAAGCTGACCGATGAGGATGTCTGTCGGAAACAGGTGGCGCGGATGCTGAAAGATCCGCGTGCGGTGGATCGCTCGGCTCAGTTTGTTTCGGACTGGCTGAACCTGGATCGGCTGGCCAACATGCGACCCAACGAGTTGCGGTTCCCGGAATGGGATCCGCAACTGGGGCTGGATATGCGTGAGGAGACACTGGCGTTCTTCAAGGAGATTGCCTGGAGGGAGAACCGACCGTTGTCTGATCTGTTCAATGCCCAGGTGACCTTCGCGACGCCTCAACTGGCCCGACATTACGGTTTGACACCGCAGGGCCAGGGGCTGCAGCGGTACGATCTGTCGAAGGTTCCCGCGCGGGGCGGCTTGCTGACGCAGGGGAGTATTCTCACGATGGGTGGGGATGACGCTTCGATGGTGACCCGCGGGCTGTTTGTTTTGAAAGATCTGCTGCGTGGCGTGATCGGTGCACCGCCGCCGGGCGTGGATACCACACCGGTGCCTTCGCGACCGGGACAGTCACAAAGGATGATCGCCGAAAAGCGGATGGCCAACGAGGCGTGTGCGGGCTGTCATACCCGGTTCGAGCCGCTGGCGTTCGGGCTGGAGAAGTATGATGGCATCGGTGCGTTTCACGAGATCGATGAATATAAGAACCGACTGCGGAGCGATGGAGAAATCCTGGTTCCGGGGACGGCGAAACCGGTGGCATTCAGCACGCCCGCGGAGTTGATGGATCTGCTGGCCGAAAGCGAGCGAGTGCGTGAAACGATCACCTGGAAGCTGACGCAGTTTTCGCTGGGGCGCCCGCTGGGTCCTGCGGATGCGTCGACGGTACAAAAAATTCATGAAACGTCCCAGCAGGGGGGCGGTACTTATCCGAGTCTGCTCACCGCGATTGTGATGAGTGATCTGGTGCAGAAAGTGCGTACCGAGGGGCAGAGTGACTAAGCTGGTGGAACTTCTTGTTTGGAAATTACTGGTGTCCTGATCTCAGCCGTTTATCATATTTGCATTATCAACCACAGGCGGGAGACGTTTCTATGAGTCATGTGCTGCTCAATCGTCGGATGTTACTGAAGGGACTGGGGTCGGCTGCGATCGGCTTGCCGCTGCTGGAGGAGATGATTCCGTCCAGCCTGGCCGCTGCGGCGCAGCCACAGGTTCCGGTGCGGGCGTTTAACGTCTTCTTTGGTCTGGGAATTCCCGCCCCGCTGCAGACCGAAGGCTTCGACGATGTACTGGAGCCACTCAAACCGCTGCAGGACAAGCTGTTGATCATGCGGAATGTGGACCAGGTGCGTTGCGATGAAAAGGGGATCAACGCGCATTACGACGGTGCTTCCGGCGCCTTCACGGCTGAGCCGCCCGATGGAGAGGCCAAAGCGGGCGGGCCGTCGATTGACCAGGTGATTCGTCAGACGCACTACCCGAAAGGGCTACCGAGCGGGATGGTGCCCACATTAATGGGGGGGACGTTCTTCCGCCGCAGTCGCGTGGGCCGTTATGTGCATAGCTACAACATGGACGGCACGGTGGCCGCGACGATTCAGGAGAAGCCCCGCGACCTGTTTGAGCGGGTGTTCGGGACGGTCTCTGCCGGAGGTTCGGGGAACGATGCAGCGCAGCGACGGCTGCGCCGGAGCGTGCTGGATACGGTCGTGGAGGATTACCGGTTCTATACGGGCCAGAATTCGCCCCTCGGTTCGGCATCGAAAGCGCGGGTGGCCGACCACCTGGACCGGATTCGCGAATACGAGCGGCGGGCGTTTGCGATGCAGCATAAGAACCGGAATGCACCGGAGCCGCCGCCCCGTTCGAAGATTCCGCATGGCGGTCCGGCTGATCCGGGCGGGCAGGGGATTGACATCACGGTGGATGAACTCACCAGCGAATGGCGACTGCTGGCGGACATTTATGCCCTGGCAATTCAGATGGATCGGGTCCGCTTCGGTTCGCTGACGTTCCTGGCGGCGGGCGAGCGGATTCGTCTGACCGGCGATTACGAGTATAACGGCGAGAAACGCTGGACGTTCGATGATCCGAGCCAGTTGAGGGCGAGTGGCGACAAAGGTTGCAGCCACGAGTGGTGGCATAAGTTCAACGAAAAGAAAAAGAACGAGGCACTGCGGGCACACGCGCATCTGAAGATGCGTGAGGTTTCCTATTTCCTGCAGGCGCTGAACAGTGCCGACGCCCGGGAGGCGAACGGGCGGACGATTCTGGAGAACTCGCTGATCACGATCTCGACCGAATCCGGAGACGGGCGGCACAACGATGTGAAACGCGAGCTTTCAGGTGTCTTCCATTGCATTACCGGTGCCAATGGCCGGTTCAAGACCGGGCAGATCATGGACGTGGGCCAGGAGGGGCTGGACGTGTATAATACTCTGCTGGACGCCTTCGGTGCGAAGTTGAAACTGGGACCGGCGAAACGTGACGCGACAGCTGTGGATGCGATCCGTGCTTGAGGGGCGTGCCAGGCAATTGAATTCCGGTGGGACCTGGAGGAAGTATGGAAGAAGAAATTGCTGAAATTGTCCATAAGTATGGTTGGTACGCCGCAAACGTGAGTGATGCGGAACAGCCATTCCTCTACACGATCGGGCTACTGGAGTCCTGGCAGCATCCCGAGCTGATTATCTTTGGACTGGATGCCGAGAATGCATATGCCCTGTTGTCTGGTCTGATTTCTGACATACAGAATGGGAACTCGTATACGGAGAATGCCGTTCAGATGATTGAACTGGGTGAGGACAGGCACCAGGTGGGCTTTCGTTGTGTCCATTCAACTCAGCATCCAATCTACCTCGGGTTTGCGATGGGCTATCAGCGGCATCTCGGACGGCCCGGCGAGCTGAGTGCAATGCAGGTCTTCTGGCCGGATGAGAAAGGGCGCTTTCCCTTTGATCCCGGTTGTGAACTTGACGTTTACCAGTTGCAGCCTCGGCTCGATATCGGCCTGACTCCCCGCGAGGTTCAAGATTTTGAACGTCGGTGGGAATGAAATGAGAGGGCGAATGGAGTGAACGGTTTTAGTCGAACCTCCCGCGGGCCTCTTTCGCGAAGCGTTTACATCGCCTTATGCTTGAGCTGTGCGAAATGGACTCTGATTGCCGTTCCTGCTTTGCCTGACAGGATACATTTGTTTATTGTAGGGCGATGTCTGGTCAGCAGGCTGGAAACTCGGTTCGAAGACATCTTTCCTGAAAAGGTGATGTCGGTCAATCAGCAGTTGTCTGAAACAGGAGGCAGGGAGTGATGGAAAACGAGCGGCCTGAGAAAATTGCTATTGAACATGATGATTATCATGCCAGGCACATTGGTCGGACCGGCGATGGTCGTCAATTCTTTCTGACGACGCCGTTTGAACCTGCTTACCCGAATACGGAGGGATGCGAGTATATCGCCCTGTTTCTGTTTGACCTGGACGGGAATTTAATCGAATCCCGGGTCGATACCCTGGGCCCGCGGGCGACCCTGGATGCCGATGCCTGTCGCGAGAAGTATGAGTCGCGTCTGAACGAACTGGGAGAAGTAGATTTTCAACGAATCGAAGTCAAGCCGTTCGCGATCAATCACAATGGTGTCGAGATGGGGTTGATTGTCCGCGAGCCCGAAGAGGAAGAGGATGTATGGGCGGTCGAACTTCAGCCGGGAAACTATATGGCTTTTATCGAGCCCTGGGACAGTGGTGTTTATGATACCTGATTTTTTTATTCAGGGTTAACAGAACTGCAGCCTAGCTTGATTCCAGCAAAGGGATTTGTGGAATCTGACTGAGGGGATTTGGAATGCTATACCAGGTCATTCGCCCGACAAACGGTCATGTGATCGCGAAGTTTGAGAAATCCCACGACTATTACTATCGGTTTCCTGATGGTTGCGAAGTCCCTCTGCAGGTCCAGTATGCCTGGTGTCATGGTTGCGAGTTGTTTGTCGAAGCGGAGAAGCTTTTCACAACGCAAGAGATACAGCAGAAAATTGAGAATCTGAGTATCAAGCCGGAAGAATGGCTGCAAGACATTCAGAATAAAATGCCGGAGTTCGCGGAATGGATGCAGACTCAGGAAATCGATGGAAGACCAATGTTGGAAGTTCGAGTTGAAGAACGCAGACGGCGGTGCGAATCGTGGATCTCTGCCCTGAACTGGTTCGAGGGACGGAAGTCGACAGCACGTTGTCTCGAATGTGGCTCGATGACGGCGATCAAGGTACTCCCCTGGCATGAAGTGATCCCCCACCCCTATGGTGAGGGGGTGGTCGAACTCACATTCGATGCTACGATTGTAGACGGACCTTTACCGACATGGACTCCGCCTCCAATTTATTTTGATTTAGAGGGAAACAGGCTGACTGCTGCAGAGGACGATTCTGACAAGGGTTAATCAATCCTTCCCCACGTTATTGCAGACCGGTAAAATGGTTCCTGTCGGCAACTCTTTCCTGATTCTATTAAAGGCGTGGATGCCGCTGATGGAGTGTTTTCTTTTTCTGCTGCGGGTGCTGTGGGCACTGCCGAATACTTTGCTGGGGCTGGCGATCGGCGGGGTGGGGCTCTGCTTTGGTGGACGGGCGCGTGTGCGGGGGCCGGCGATCGAGTTCTATGATGGCGGCGTTAAATGGCTGATTCAGCGGCTGCCGCATGGTCAGTTTACGCTGGCGTTGACGCTGGGGCATACGATCCTGGGACAGACGGATGCGTCACTGGATATTTCGCGGAAGCATGAAGCCGTGCATGTCCGGCAGTACGAGCGCTGGGGGCCGTTCATGCTGCCCGCTTACTTTCTGTCGTCGGTATATATGTGGCTGACTGGCCGTCGGTTTTATCGCGATAATCCGTTTGAGCGCGAAGCTTATGATGCTGACGGTGGGGAGCAGGATGTCTGATTTTCCTCCGTTAAGATTACACAGAAGCGGCATAAGGCGATTGTGGCCTGTCGCTTTGAGTGTTAATCTCATGGCAGGCGCTCACATCTTTATGCCAGGTAGTGGTTCTTATTTCGAACGGTCCATAGCAAAGTCGTTTCAACCGGGGCTAAGGCCCTGCGGCTAATTTGGATATTTCTGTAGATGCAGTCCGACAATCGAGCGTAACAGCATCCCCCTGGACTCGTTGTCGACTGCTTGATAATCACTACCCGGGCGATTCCTGGTCTCTAACGGAAAACGAACGACATGTGGCTGCACGCTTCCTGTAAACTGGACTTTGAAATTCCCGTCGCGACCCCCTTTATTCTGATGCTGCGTCCACGGAGTGGCAGTCAGCAGTGGGTGGCCCGCGAACAATACATGTTAAACCCCGGTACCGAGGCGGTTGAGTTTACCGATCTGTTCGGAAATCTGTGTCAGCGGCTGGTGGCGCCGGCGGGTTCCTTTTCGATTCAGACCGCCTTTGATATCGAAGTGGCCGACAGCTCCGATGTCGCGCCCGGGGCGCCGTTTGTACCAGTGGAACAGCTGCCGGACCCGACGCTGCCGTTCCTGCTGCCCAGCCGGTATTGTGAATCGGATCGTTTCTCACAGATGGCAGCATCGCTGGTGGAAGGGATCAATCCGGGTTACGACCAGTGCGCAAAAATCGTGGAGTACATTCAGAACTCCCTGGCCTATACGCCGGGTGAGGGGCAGGAAATCATCAGTGCGACTGAGGTAAATCAGAAGACACAGGCCGTCTGTCGCGATATGGCACACCTGGGAATCGCCTGCTGCCGGGCGCTTTCGATTCCCGCGCGGATGGTGGTGGGTTACCTGGAACCACTCCGGCCGATGGATCTGCATGCCTGGTTTGAGGCGTATGTCGGCGGTCGCTGGTACACCTTCGACCCGACACAGCAGACGCTGGACGGCGGTCGGGTGGCGATTGCCTATGGTAGAGATGCCGCGGATGTCGCTGTCTACACGCAGTTTGGTGATCCCGTTGATCTGCAGAATATGGAAGTGCATGTAGAGCAGATTTCGGAACCGACTGACTGAGGTGGGGTCGCTTGACTCACTGAACTTTTTCTGATGCAGGCGTGTCAGAGACACATTGTGCAGGTGAAACGAAATGAACCCCGTGAAAGTCAGAGCGAGAACAGAGATGTCTGATCCCATCGATCCGAATAAAGTTGTGGTGTTGACGGGAGCCGGAATCAGTGCCGAGAGCGGCTTGCCGACGTTCCGGGATATGGGCGGACTGTGGGAACAGTACGAGATCACCGAGGTGGCTTCACCCGAGGCGTGGGAACGGGATCCGCAACTGGTGCTGGATTTTTATAATGCGCGTCGCACGCAGGCGGTGGCGGCTGAACCGAATGCGGCACATCGCGCGCTGGCGGAACTGGAACGCCGGTATAAAGTGGTGGTGATTACTCAGAATGTGGATGACCTGCATGAGCGCGGGGGGGCCTCGAATGTGATTCACGTGCATGGCGAACTGGTGAAAGCCCGCAGTACGGCTGATCCGGAGCTGATTTATGAAATCGGCGGGAAGGAAATTCAGCTGGGCGATCTCTGCGAAGCGGGTTCCCAGTTGCGGCCGCACATTGTCTGGTTCGGGGAAATGATTCACAACACGGACGTGGCGGTCGCAGAGATCCGCAGCGCGGGGAAAGTGCTGGTGGTCGGGACTTCACTATCGGTGTATCCGGCGGCTGGGCTGGTCGAACTGGCCAGCGCAGGGGCGGAAAAACTGATCGTGAGTCCGGATCTGGAGCAGGAGCCTGTCGGCTTTGAGTGGATCAGGGGGACGGCGGTGGAGCATGTGCCACAGATTGTGCAGCGGTGGCTGGAGGGGTAGGGAGGAGTTCTGCGGGTGTTGCCTGTGATCTGCGACTGCCCCTGAATCTACTTCCATTAATCTACATCCAAAGAGGGATTGATCAGGTTGCCTGTCGCCAGGCGGGCGGCCACACAGGGCCGCACCCTACGAATGGGGTTGGTGATCTGATACTGAATTGTGCGGATTAGCTGAGACCTCCTGTTGCCTGTGGCAATCCCGGATTGCATCCGGGACCACCCCCTGGTTTGACAGGAGTTCCTGTGTTTTCTCTCTGATGGTGATCTTCCAGAATATGATTTTCAATCTCAGCGAGATTGAAAGTAACCGGGGCCAGGTAGCGTTTCTTAATTCGGATGATATATACCAAAGACGTTTCAACCGGGGCTAATGCTCTGCGGCTGATTTGGCTTTTCAGCAGTTGAAGTCCTGAAAACAAGAGTAACAGCAGACCCTCGGCCACGGTGGATTCTTACATAGCTAACGCTGTCGACCTCATGATCATTCAGAGAACTATCAAATAAAGGCAACCTGGCACCCTGCGGCTCATGGGGAGGATGTCAGGGAGTGATGGTGCTGATTGATATACTTGCTGATTTTCAGCTCGCCTGGCTGGTGCCGATCTGTAGGATGCGCTGGTTGTCTTTTTTTAATGGAGTCTGACCGGCTATGGAAGCGTTTGTTGTCAATCTGTTCTGGATTCTCTGTTCTCGGGCGGACTGTCTGTTGGGGGCGAGTGTGTTAACCGAGGACTCTGATTTTGCGGAAAGGCGCGGGGGTGTCAAGCGAAAATTGTGCTATGGGCTGCGGGTGAGTTTGCCTGAGTTTCCGGTGAGTTGCATTTCAAATGCTCTGAAAGTGCTCCGAAATGATTTGAAAATGTACGAGACAGCTCGAACCGGTTCTGAATGTTCCGGTGAAAAGCTGGAAAAATCGACGGCGATTCAGGTGCATCTGAATGACTTGTGGGCGGTGTTCCAGTGCACGCATCGTCCGCCTCGCGCGCGAAGCACAATTGCAACACTTTATGATTCGGGAAGTGGAGATCAAGTCCAGTTTGTGCACCGGAAGAGCGAGAACCGGGGTGCAAAAGTGTGGGCACCTGATGCAGATATCAAGCAGGGCGCAAAAAAAATGCGTCCGTCGAAGGAAGACACGGACGCATTTCAACACTACGGGAAATATGTTAGCCCTGGTCGTCGAAGCCGTAGTGTTAGCGCTCAATGGTACTCCGGAAATCCTGAAGAGCAGAGTACCACATAGACCAGTATCGTCATCAGGCATCCCGGGGGATGAGTGAGATAGTTAATTTCATTACCAATCAGAGCGGGGAATGTGAATCAGTGCGAGGCTGTAACCTCCGGTTCGTCTGCGAGTGGGGCCGATTCGATGTCCTGCCGGGGACCGAAAAATTCGAAATGAATTCGATCTGCGGGGACATTCAAGGCTTTCAGGCTCGCGTAGACGTTCTGCATAAATGGTTTCGGTCCACAGAAGTAGAAGTTGGCTTCGTTAAAGGGTGTCCATTCACGCAGGATGTTTTCACTCAGGATTCCTGTTTCGTCGCAGTTCTGATTTTCCAGATCGTCTGCCAGCGGCTGATCGTAGAGTGTGAGCGTGCGGACGTTGGCACCCTGATTACGGAGTTCCTGAATTTCTGCAGCAAATGCGTGGGTCTGGCTGTTCCGGGCTGCCTGCAGGAAATAGAGCGGGGCTTCGGGCTGAGCCGCGATCAGCGACTGCGCCATCGAGAGCAGGGGAGTCACGCCGACGCCGCCGGCCAGCATGACAGTTGGTGTCTGGCGGGGTTCTGCGGGATCGAGGGTGAACTCACCACAGGGGGGACCGATCTGCAGAGTATCACCCACCTGGACCTGATCGTGCAGGTAAGTGGAGATCAGACCATCGGGAGCGTCCGCGATGAGACCGGGTTCGCGTTTGACGCTGATGCGAAACGAGTTCTGTCCCGGCTGGTTGGAGAGACTGTAATTGCGGGGCGAAGTGGGGGTCGTCGGGTGATCGATTTTGACCGTGATATATTGACCCGGGAGCCAGGCTGGCAGCGGTTCGTGATCAGCGGGTTTCAGATAGAAGGAGGTAATGACATCGCTTTCGGGCTCTTTGCGATCGACGACAAAGGTACGATAACCGTTCCAGCCGCCGGCAGCGGTGCGCTGTTCTTCGTAGATTTGACGTTCGCGTTCGATACAGACGTCTGCGAGCAACTGGTAAGCTTCGCCGACCGCTGCGAGGATTTCGTCGGTGGCTGCGTCTCCCATGACTTCCTTGATGGCAGCCAGCAGGTGTTTGCCGACGATGGGATACTGTTCGGCCTGGATACCCAGCGAGCAGTGTTTCTGAGCGATCAGTTCGACGGCAGGGGTGAGGGCGGCGAGGTTGTCAATATGGGTGAAATAGGCACAGATGGCACCGGCGAGGGCTTTCTGTTGACCGCCGGAATGCTGGTGGGCCTGGTTGAAAAAGGCTTTGACTTCGGGGTTTCCAGCAAACATCTTCTGATAGAAGACCCGTGTGACCGTTTCCGCATTGGCGGCGACAACTGGTGTGATTTCCTTGACGATGGCGATGGTTTTGTCACTTAACATTTATGGTTCTCCTGGAGAGCGGCTTGATACCCAAGCGGAAACAGATATACTATACCTATATGTATAGAATAAGGAATTCTATACGTCAAGGTGTATAATTTAAGCTTTTCGTATTTTTTAGGAAAACAGATGCTTTCAAAGACTCATGAATACGCTTTGCGGGCGGCGGCCTGTCTGGCGGGGCAGCCTGGCAAGCCTGCTTCGGCCGATTATCTGGCGGAAAAGACGAAGGTCCCCCGGCGTTATCTGACGCGGGTTCTGCAGGATCTGGCGGCAGCGGGGATTGTGAAATCGCGGAGTGGTCCCAAGGGGGGCTATGAGCTGATTCACGATCCTGCAGAGTTGTCGATTCTGGATATTGTCAATGCGATCGCCCCGATGGAGCGGATCAACAGTTGTCCGTTAGGTTTGAAGTCGCATACCAGTCTGTGTCCACTGCATGCGGAGCTGGATCGCGTGTATGCAGAAGCGGAAGCGGCGTTTGGCAGGGTGACCATTGGGCAGCTGCTGGAATCGACGACAACGATTGTGCCTTTGTGTGAGAGCTGATCAATCTGGGGAGAAGGACGAAGCGTGAGGTGGTGATGCAGCAACCGATTACGGGGTATCAGCAGGACGAGTCAGGACACTGGGTGGCGCAGCTGGTTTGTGGTCACAATCAGCATGTTCGTCATGCGCCGCCTTTGGAATCGCGTCCGTGGGTTCTGAGCGCAGCAGGTCGGGCCGGGATGCTGGGTTATCTGCTGGAGTGCAGGAAGTGTGACGAAGGGGCACCCGCCGATGCGCGGCCGGGCTGACGTCCCGCGGTTCTGTTCCCAATGAAATATTGTTGACAAAATGGACGGGCAGGTCTATATTCGGTAAAAGGTGTATCACTTATACATCTTTTAGAGATGAGCATAAGGATGCGACTAGTGGCTCAACTATGCGAACTTGTGTTTGTGGCTGATGTTACTCTTTCAATGCGCCAGTTGAAGCGGGTGATCTGATCAGGCACTGGTTTTATGAGATCGACGATTCCGTTGATCTTATCCGTTTTTATTTTCTGAAAGGAAACTTCATGCTCAAGACAGGATTGGTTACCAGCCTCGCAGTGACTGCTCTGTTTCTGTTCAATCTGAATCTATCTGGCGCCGACCCGCAGGGGGAGAAACCGTCTGATAAAAAGGCCGCGAAGAGGGGAGCGGAACAACCTTCCCCGGCAGCGGTCGAACGGACACGCGACACCGTCAAGATGCTGGATGACATCTATAAGAATGCGGTGGTGCTGATTACGGACAAGTATGTGAATGACGAGGAAGACTTCCCGGCAGGGAGTGCCGCGGTCGAGTTGTTCAGGCGGGTGGGGAAAACCGGTTTTCATCAGGTGCGTCTGATTGATGCAACGGGAGAGCCGTACGAACCCAAAAACGTTGCGAAGAGCAAATTTGAAAAGCAGGGGATCAAGCAGTTGAAAGCGGGCAAGTCTTATTATGAGGCGGTGGTGATCAAGGATGGGAAACCTTACCTGCAGGCGATGACGCCGATTCCGGTGGTGATGAAAAAATGCGTGATGTGCCATCCGCATTATAAAGACGCCAAAGAGGGAGAAGCGATCGGCGCGATCAGCTACGAACTGCCGATCCGGTAATTGAATCGAGTGACACAACGGTTGTCATTCTGAGTGAATGAACGCTGATCCCTGCAGGAAGTTAATAAGTGGGGATCAGCTTTATTCAGTGAAGCATGTGAGGCACATGAAAAAATAAGGAGCCGTTCATGTTTTTCTGTCAGCGGCCGCTTTGCGGATGGCGAGGGCGGCGGGAACTTCTTTTTTGGCCGGCAGGCGGACGGCGTGTCGTAGAACCCAGCGACGATTTTTAACCTGTTCCGGTTTCTGCAGGGCCTCAATTTCTGACAGCCATTTGTGACAGACTTCGTAGGCGACTTCGGGATGATCTTTGGCGATATCAGCCAGATGATTGGCCACCGAACGCCGCACATAAAGTTCGGAATCGTCCTTGAGACATTCCAGCAGAGGCAGCGTATAACCGGGGTCGTCCTGAAAGTCCCGTAACCGCATCGCCCAGGGAAGCCGAGGGCGTGTTCCTTCACTGACGAGACGTCGCACATGGGGGTTGGCATCTTTCGTCCAGCGTTTGAGCTGTTTCAAACTTTTATCGCGGTGCGCGATCAGAAACGGGCGAATACAGAATTCGGCGGTGAATCGCTGCGTCAATTCGTAACAGACTTTCAAGCCGCTCTCCAGATGGTCGGCACCATACTCGGCGATCAACTGTGAATGAGGGAAATAAAAGAACGGCGCCAGCCCGTTTTGTTCGGTCGCCTGCAGTCGGGGACCGAGTGACTTGATGAGTAACGGTGCCAACTCGTCAAAATCTTCCGGCAGCTGTTCGGCCATCGCGTGTGCGATGTTGAGGGCCCGCTCTTTCAGTTCCAGCTTGTTCAAATTGCATTTGGCACGTTTCTGGAAAGTGGATGTGTCGAAGCCGGGGGTCACGTCGGACAGTGAGACGCCGATCAGCTTCACCAACTGGCCGTTCATAATTTCTTTAAGAGGCGTACCCTTCATGATCGAGGGGCCGACAGTAAACTGTTGTGCGGGGTGCGGTTTCATGCTGGATATTCTATTTCGGGTTGCCTGATCGCTCAATCGAGGTCTTCGGTCTGTCTGTTCTGCTGAGGGAGGCTGCTATTCGTCCGGAGCCGATTACTGTTTATCGTTTTTCTGCTTTTCATTCAGCCAGCGTTTCCCTTCCATGAACTCCGTGTGAAAGGCGGCATAAGGAAACTCACGATCGATCTGCTTTCCTTTTTCGAGAGTTACTTTTGTTCCTGGAGCATTTACGTATCCGTCCGGATGATTGCGGAATAATGCTGTTAATCCCTGATCTGAAAGGTCCGAGTCGGGCAGTTTAATTCCACTGCAGAGTCGTAATACGGGAACATTCGCCAACAGGTCCGCGCTTCTGAGATTCGGTGCTTCTAATCCAGAAAAATCGGGCAGTTGCGACAGTGCCTCTGCACTTTCTGGTGTGATTTCGAAGTCACGCGGTAAGATGACACGAATGGGACGAAACAGTTCGGTTTCTGAGGGCAGAAGAGACTTGTCATACGTTTGGGCACTGATCTCGGAATTGTTAATGCTGGTGACAATCTTGCATCCCTGCTCAAGCAGTTTGATGGCAGCCTCTCGCGCCACGGGGATTCCCAGGTAGCGATTCATTGAGCCGCTATCAGTATCGATTACCGTCATACCCGGCTGGAAATTTTGCAGTTTGGCAATCAGTTCCGGTTCAAATCTGAGGCCGAAAGAAGCTATGTATAGAAACCGCAGGTTCAATTTGGCAAAACCGGGCGCACGCGCCAGTCCTTCCAATTCCTGAGGAACGGGACTGTAAAGATGCAGTTCTCGCAATCGCGGCATTAATTCCAGAAAACGAAATTCATCATCAACCTGAGCGGCACCGAGTATGAAAGTATCAAGGTGTTCGAGTCCCATGTCGGGGTTCAGGTCTGACGTTTTCAGCGGAGTGCTGTAGATATTAAATTCAGTCGTGTTTTCATTGAAACGCAACCCTTCCAGTGCCCTGGGTTCCAGGCTACAGTTCATCAGACTGAGTGAGTGCAGGGTCACCAGGCGGCTTAATCGCGACAGACTGGAGAGTGTGATCTTCTGATTTGACCTGCCGAAATCAATGTCGAGGATTCGAAATGGTTCTTCAGGAAGCTGATCCAATCGATTTTTATGAGATTCAGTTCCATGGGCTTTCTTGAAACTGACATTACCACCCAGATTGATTACCCATTCGGCCGTCTCGCGTTCGAACGCCAGTTGCTCATCATCAGCTAAAGGCGTGTTCGGCTCTTCATGCTGGCTGGTTTTGTTCTGCTCCGCTTTTTCCCGTTTGTCGTACAGGATCTCCAGCCAGCGCAGCCCTTTTTCATAATTTGAAACGAATGCAGCGTGCGGAGCCTCATTATCGAGTTGCTGAACCAGCGCTTTTGAGACGCGCGTTCCCTCGACATTGAAGTAGCCGTCTGGGTCCTGCAGAACCAGTTTTTTAAACGCCGGGTCTGTCAGGTCGGATTCGATTAAATGAACTCCACTGCAGAGCCGGATCACAGGAAGCTCCGCGAGCAGATCGGCGTTTTTGATCTTATTCGCATGAATTGAGTAAGCTCTGGGGAGAGAAGCCAGATGGTCGATAATTTCGGGGGTGAGTTCCAGTTCAGGTGGCAAAATAACTCTGGACAGACTGAAGGGCACCCGATCGGAGGGCAGATTCTTTTTCGAATAGTTCTGCTTTCCTTGTCCCGGTTCTTTCAAGGTACAACCCCGTTCTATCAGGGCATCTGCAGCCTGTTTTGCTACGGGAATTCCGAGATATGCCTCCTTCCTCCCAGAACCTTCTGCGGTAATTGTCATCCCGGGTCGGGCTGTTTGCAGTTGTTTAATTACTATGGCATCGAAAGAGCCGATGGAACGCAGTCTGAGAAAACGTAATTTAGATTCACTCAGCAGGGGAGATTGGCTGAGTTCCTGAAGCGCAGCGGGAGAGATCGCTGTGATTTCCAGCGCTCTCAGGTTTGGCATTTGTTTGAGAAACTCAAAGTGGTCATCGATTTGTGAACCGCCTAATTCCAGTGTATCGATGAATTCCAGGCCTTGAGTCGATTTCAGGTTTGAGACCTTCAGGGGAGTACGCACGATTCGCAAGGTTTCAAAAGACTGTTTAAAACGGACGTTCTCAAGTGCATTGGGAGTCACTCCCGAATTTTCCAGGATCAGTTCTTCCAGGGTCATTAACTGACTGAGTCGACTTAAATCTGTCAGCGGTCCAGTGCGGGGATTTTGAAAAGCGACGGATTTCAGCCGGAATGGTTCATCTGGGAGTTCCTTGATGACCTTGACGTTAAATTTGAAGTCATGTGCCATATTAAAGCGGACGATGCCCCCCCGTTCGATCAGCCACTCCGTGACTTCCCGTTCCGGGGCAAAGGGTTCGACAGGATCAGCGTCCTGTGGTGCAGTTGACCCAATCTGGTCGGCAGCAGGACTGGTGACCTTTGCTGATTTATCCGGTGTCTGGGACGGCAGCCAGTTCAAGTTGATTTCCGCTGATTGGATATCTGCGGGACTGATTTTAAAGCGACCGTTTTTGATGTGAAGTCCATTGACCGACGCCAGCACTCTCTGTTCGCTGTCATCGACTTTGATGGTTGTCAGTTCTCCCCAGGGAAGCCGCTGCTCTCCAATGCGGAGACTGAGTTCATGTGAACCCGGTTCCTGGGCCCCGTTCCAGCTTCCTGACTTCAGTTCCAGTGGTTGCCCGTCAAGCAGCACCTGGGCTCGTTCATCATTCAGGGTGACATGCAGATTACCCTTTGATGCCGTGGGCTTCAGAAAGGTGATTCCCAATAGCAGTACGGCGAGCAGTGCCATGCCTGCGAGTATCTTTCCGGGACTCAAACCTTTTCGAGACGAAATGGCCTGATCGGTCTCAAGCCAGTTTGTGAGGACTTGAGCAACTTCCTGCATTGTGGCGTAGCGTTGCTCAGCGGAGCGGGCCATCATTTTGCGACAGATCTGATCCAGCCGGGAGTTGATGTCGGGCTGAATGTTGCGGACCGGCCGCGGATCTTTAGTCATGATCTGCGACAGGATCGATGCCGTCGTTCCCTGGAACGGACGTTGTCCGGCGAGCAGTTCGTACATGATCACACCCAGCGCGTAGATATCGCTGGGAGGGCCAATCTTTTCCAGATCGCCCTCCACCTGTTCGGGTGACATGTAAGACGGGCTCCCCATGATCTGGCCATGCTGCGTGATCTGAGTTGCCTCTTCGTTCTGGCTCATCAATGCCAGTCCGAAATCGGTAATGATGGGCGTGCCATCCTCGCGGATCATGACGTTGGCGGGCTTGAGGTCCCGATGCACGATTCCCTGCTGATGCGCGAGGCCCAGCGCCTGGGACAGCTGTTGAATCAGCTCGACGACTTCGACCTGATTGAATTTCTTCCCCTCCTGGAGCAGCGCTGCCAGAGATTCTCCTTCGATGAATTCCATCGTGATATAATGCACGCCATCAATTTCGTCGACGTCGTAGACCGAACAGAGATTGGGATGATTCAGATTGGCAGCCGCCCGTGCTTCGCGGTAAAAGCGGGCAATAAACTGGGTATCGGCGTGTTTGTCGATCTGGGGTAGTTTCAGTGCGACTTTGCGTTCAAGCTGTGTGTCACGGGCCAGGTAGACGCAGCCCATGCCTCCCTCACCCAGGCGGGAGAGGATCTGGTAGCGTCCGAAGGTTGCGGGGAACTGTTCGAAGTGCAGGCGTGATTCTTCCACCGTGCGCAGTCCGGAACTGTCTGCCTGGCCGGAATCGGATTCACCGGCGATCCGGGTTTTCGTTGCGTGCGTTCTGGCAAACAGCCGGGACAACTCGTCCGCGATTTCAGGATGATCCTGAATCAGCTCCTGCTCACTGATGATTTTACCGGAATCCCGCAGGCGATAATAACGTTCGATCAGAATCAGTTCCTGCAGCAGGATTTCCCGCGTGGGCTGTGCGAAGTCGGCGATCGTGTCTTCCAGAGATGGAGTCTGTCCGCTCTGCCAGGAAAGTTCATATTCCTCGCAGGATTCTTCGATGCGGATCTGGATCTCCGCGGTCAGGTTTTCCAGCTCTGATGGTTGATTCATTTGTCCAATCCTTAACTCGTGCACTGCGAGTTATCAGCTGGATCGCCTTTGGTTGCCTGTTCCCGACATGTTCTTCCCACAAAAATGAGAAACGAAACAAAAAAGTCTGGACTGGATTTAGACCAGCTCTGATTCCACTTCTTCAGTCCAGATCTGACGTATCAGGACCAGACGCCGTTCCACGCTCCGCTCCATGACACCCACTTTGGCTGCAATCTCTGCATTGGTATAACCTTCCAGCTTCAGCCGGGCGACATCCCGCAGTGAATCTTTACCGAGTACCGCCAGCATCCGATTGGCTTCCTCGGCGGCTTCAACTGCAAGTTCCGGACTGGGGCTTTCCTGAGCCAGTTGATCCAGCCAGTTGTCGGACTCCTCGTTTGATGTACCGGAAACGGTGCGTCTGACGTCCCGTTTCTGTGCGCTCTGACGTCGGTACAGGTTTCGCGTTTTACAGAGAGTGATATTTACTAGTAGCGGCCAGAGGCTGGTGCGGTCATTCAGATTTGGGAACTGACCCGCTTTGAGTCGCACGAAAAAGCTGTTGAATGCGCTGAGGACGGCGTCTTCCTCGTCTTCCACCCGACAGAGATCCTTCTGCAGGTGGGAACGCGCCAGTTGGACCAGCTGCTCAAAATAGCGGTTCCAGAGCTGCTGCTGCAGGCTGTCTGCTTCTCCCCGTTTGAGTTGATCCAGCCAGTTAGTGACTGATCCCTGATTCTCCATGCCCGCTGCCATCATCTATTCTGAGTAAGGTCGTATTGTGTTGGTCAATTTCAATGCCATCGTCCGCAGACAGGCTTCGCTTTTCCCGAAAAACTCAAATCTCGCAGCTGTCATTCACTGCATACCGGGTAAAGCCGTTTTATACCAACTCTTTGACCTGGCGGGATTTGCGACAGCTGGTTTCGAGAATTATCTGATTTCATCAGAAAAAAGAAATCTTCAGCGTCGGGATCGCTGTCGGTACTGCGATTGTACAGCAGGAGCAGAGCAGGCACAACATTTTGATCAGTAATTTACTCGTCAGATGTAGTGCGGAATTTGACTCAAAATTAAAGAAAGCCACTTGAAAACGGGAGCTGATACGATGCAGACGGGACGAAGCGCACATTCGATCAAGAGACCGACAGGTTGTCGGGGTCTTCGCTGCTTACTTTTGCTGGTGGTCATCAGTCTGGTTCCCTCACTGGCGTGGGCTGAACATCGTCTCTGGACCAGTGCCGATGGAAAAAATCAGGTGCGGGGAGAACTCAAGGGAACCAATGGAAAGCTGGTCATCCTCGAAAAAGAGTCTGATGGCAAACTGCATCTGCTGCCACTCACTGAGCTCAGTCAGGCTGATCAGGATTTCGTAAGACAAAAATATCCAGATATCTTTGCCAAAGAGAATAATGGCTTACCGCAGGCGACACCTGAGGGCAAAGCAACTCCTATGGCTCCCGCGATGAATGGAGAGAAACCGGTCCCGACAGGTAACGCACCCGCAGACGGTCGATTCAACTGGGCTCATGTTCTGGAAGTATTGCCTCAGTTTAAGCTCAAACAGCTGGATGGAGCAGCCATTCTCAGTGATAACGCAGGCCTTTATACACACAAAGAGCAACGTACGCTTCATACCTCAGCCGATCACATTGGTGCCTTAATGAGTTATCTGGTTGATCGAGAAGGATATGAGCTGCTGGCGAAAAAAATGGAAGAGAAAGGTTTTGAGGGGGCGTTCAATACCACAAATGGTAGAGAGCACCAGCGGATCGAGGATTGTTTTCACCTGTTCGAAGACGGCTATAAACTCTTTTATTCGAAAGATGATAAAAATCAGTACTACGATCTGCGTAGTTCACGCGTCAATGATTTTGACAAAGGCGTCCAGGTTGCCAGCGTAATTCGCAAGTATGCTCAGGATTTTCAGAAAATCAAATATGCGGGCGAAGCCATTCCCCTGGCAGTCTTTTCACCCGCGACTCTGGATGACTACCTGGAAGACCGGGGAGAATTCCCGTTGCGAGTCAGAGGGAGTTTGAATCATCTCAAGTTGCGATCGATTATGAGGGAAGTCTACCTGAACTCCCCTGAAATGCCCTCCGGAATTAAAAAGACTCCTGCAGAAGCACGGGAATTCGCCCGCCAGATCGAAGGCAAGAAGCTGGCATTCCGCAAAGATGTCCTGTTGTCGAATCTCCGCTTCGAGCAGCATCGTCGATTTCTTGGGATGCTCAGAGAAGACTACCTGGTGAATGTGCAGATTGTCCGCCTCTCACTCGTAGACGCTGCAGATCCAACCCAGGTAATTCAATCATGGGATGTCAATCCAGCGATCGAACAGCCGACTGCACCACCGGCTGAAGAAAATCAGGATCTCGCACAGAAAATGCAACAGCTGGCCAAACAGCATGGCCTGGTAATGTGGAAAGGTTATCCCGCCGTTCGAGCTGATCTGACTTTTTCAGATGAAGTTTATCTGGGCAGCGATCACCGGCGGTTTACCGGGTTATTAGACCGGGTTGCACTGGGCTTGAATCCCAGGCACATGAGTCCGGTTCTCCTGGCGACTCATTTTCCGGAAACCATTGGAACACTCGTCAGTATTCAAAAAAATCGGGCTGGCGGAATACATTCTGCAGACTGGCTGGGAACCAACGAATTCGACAGACGGGATATTCTTAAGCGTTTCGAGCAGAACTATACGGATAAGCTGAGCAAGTACGCGGTCGAGCTGCCGATCCGTTTTGTCGAGATTCGTAAAGTCCTGTTAGGGTTTAATCGCCGGTACGATTTCGAGCGGGAAGGGGTCTTGATAGATCTCCGCAGCGGAAATGAGAATTTTCCGGGTCTGACATCCGGCTCTTTTGACCAGCGGGATAATAAGATTAAGGGTTATTATAGACCCTGCTATGAACAGCAATTCCTGCCTCTGACTCCCGAGCAGGCACGTCCCATGTTCAGCCAGGCAGGGCCGGGAGGTTGTGAGGCTTATCTGTGCCGCGTCGTTACCTGGGATCGTATGCAACTGAAAAATGATGATGAAAATACGCTTCCGCCCGTATCAATTACCACCGAATCCCTTGAACTTTACCAGGACCCCTTTCTGAAAAATCAGCTGGCGACTCTGGAATTTAAGCAGCTGCCTCCTTCAATTTTGAGTGAAGCGAAAGGACAGGCTCTCCCCGGTCCCGATCAGCCGGGCAACCTGGATCAATATTCGCTCTTTCTACTCAAGCATGAATTAGACGGCAAAAACGTAGATCAGGCAGAGCTGGAAAAGCTGTTTGATGATTACCGTTACAATTTTAAATCTAAAGCTCACTCCTTTGGCAGTGATCTGTATCAGCTCAAACAGGCAGAAGAGGCTTATTCAGCTCACGGAACCGCCGACTTGAATGCGACTCCGCGAGATCCGGAAGAAAAAGCAAAAGACATCAAGCAGTGGCAAGACGCGAAAAAGAAAGTGGAACAACATTTTGTGAATCCCAGTTCGCCCTTCTTTCCTTTGAGTACTTCTCAGCGGAACCTCGATCAGAAACAGCTTCCCGCACTGAGCAAACAATGGCACGACTGGATGCGTCAGTGTCTCAAATCCACCGGGCGACGCTTTGTCGTCCATGCCGGCATCAAAGTCGATCCTCAGCTTCGCGATGTCCAACTCATGGTCTCCCACGGTGGCATGACGAACCCTTATACCTGGGGGCCGACCAGGCCACTCATCGAACAGGGCGTTCCCGCCGATCGGCTTGTGATCCTGCCTTCCCAGGACCAGCTGAACCTGGTCAACCTGACTCCCTGTCTGCAACTTGAACAACCTCTGGAAACGACCTTCAAACAGATCCCCGACGACATTCGCGACCATATCCTCGAACGTCTCAATCAGACAGCTCGACTCGAAATGATTGTCTCCATCGGCGAACCCAGACTGCTGCCAGATTCCTCAGGCAAAGGCCAGGACGGGCTCCTGCTCCCAGCTCAGCTGCACGGGATTCAGCTCTTCAACGATCAGAAACTGATTTATGAATATCGCCTGCCAGAAAACGGTAAGCAGAACAACACAGATCAAACCACCTCCGTCTCCAAGACTCCTGCTTCAATGTCTGCTGAGAAGAACGCGGTCCCTGCCGACTCCGGTCAAATTGAAACATTCACCCCCGCGACCAGCCTGCGTTTGATCGCCCGCTACCTGCCCGAATTCGCATCAGCGAACGGCGGCTCGCTGATGTTCAACCGCTGGCGACACGAATCCGATTTCCGTGCCGTCGGGCAACGCTCGAAGTTCGGTCTCAATCCGGAGCGTGGCGTTTATTTCCGCCCGCAAGCACCGCGACCCAAAGTCGAGCAACTCCAGGCCGAATCCACCGCGTTCGTTAAATGGCTCAGTCGCCCTGAATCCTTACCGGGGAACCGTTATACGCTGCAATTCCCCGCCCGCTTTCTCCCTCTCACCGAAGACGTCAAAGGCCACCGTCGTGCGATGCCCAACGCGAGAGGCTTCACAGCCCTTTCCAATTATGGCAAAGTCCTCTCCTATATCAGAAGCGAAATCAGCAGCCGCAAGCGGAGCATTGATACGGAAAACTTCATGAACGGCAACGGCTCCAGTCGTTCCAAATCTGGTGGCGGTGGTGGTATCGGCGGCGGTCTCTATATCGGCTCCCCCAATAATGGCACCACAAACACCAAAGAAAAACCGGAATCGAAAAACAGTAAGCCCTCTGCAAAAGTACTCAAGTATCGTCAGGAAATTGAAGATCTGACGCGTCTCTTAAACTACGTTGAAAGTGCGCAACAGAACTTTTATCTGCACCATATCAGCAACGATTATGGCTTCACCAACCTGCAGGGCAATCTCCAGGCGTATGGCAACAACGATCTCGAAGTCATCCGTTTACAGAAGATCTACGAACCCATCTTCACCGTACTGCATCTGAGTCACCAGATCGTCCTTCCCCAGTCTCTCAACCTCGAACCTGGTCGGCGCGACTGGCCCATCGAACTCGAATTCCACATCACAGGCGCCTCCTCCCGGGAGACACCGGTCCAACGCCTCGATCCTGAGATCACAGGCAAATACAGCGAAGAGCTTAAACTAGAGGATCACGGCAAATACGTCGTCTTCAATGTCGAAATCAAAGGGGCCTGGCTCATCGACCAGAAAACAGGCCTGCGATCTCACGCACTGAACCTCGTTCCCCTTACCGAAAAACAAACGGAAAAATAAACTCCGAAGCTGAAAGTGCCTCAGCTTCTAATCGAGACGGGACCGTGAAGGGTGCCCCCGTCTCGATTTTTTTCTCCTCTCTCAATCCGCTGTCTGTTCCCGCGAATGACTTTCCAGAAACGCGATCAGGTCCCGCAACTCGCGATCCGTCAACGCATGCACCAGACCCTGGGGCATGAAGGAAACCGGCGACTCGACAATCGCCTCCACATCATCGCGATCAAACGTCTTGTTCTGACCGTGGGCATCGCGAATCGTCTCCTTCACGTACGACCGCAGCCGGATCCCCGTAAACGTCCGCCCGTCCGTCAGAATGATTGTTCGCGGCTGATATTCCGGAGCCATCTCCCGGCTCGGTTCGAGAATCGAACGCAACAGCCACGCCCGGTCCTGCCGATCCCCCAGGCTGCTCAAGTCAGGCCCCACCACATTCCCGCGACCACTGTGTCGATGACAGTGAGCACAGTTCGTCAGTCGGGAATGATGAAACAGTCGCCTTCCACTCTCCACATCCGCCGCCCCCTGAACCCCTTCAACCGCTTTCAGCCACGCACTGGTATCGGTCAGAGCAGGGCGGTCCGTCTTGAGGGCACCCGGATTCACGGCCGCCTGGAACGCATCCTTTGAATCGGGATGCGCTTTCGCCAGCGTCTTTATTTGTTTCTTCTGCGCATCGGTCAGTTGCATCGAACGCAGACACCGCAGCGCCTCTTCACGAACCACCTGGTCGGAAGAATCGGCCAGCTTGAGCATCAACCCGACCTGCTGTTCCGCCAGCGGCGCCAGCCCCGCAATCGCTTCGGCCCGCAGGATCGAATCCTGTTTGGGATCCGCGGCCAGCTGCGCCAGGATCTTCTGTGACACAATCGGATTCCCCGACAGCGTCCGCACCGCTTCCAGCGACAACTCCGCATCATTCACCGCCAGCAGTTCTTCCAGCATCGCCAGCGTCAGCCCCTTGGGGAACTGTGTCACCACCTGCTGTCCCGCTTTCGGAGCAGACCGCGACTGCGTTGGCAGCATCCGCAAGGCGTACGCCCGAATCTGCGGGGCACTCTGTTTGTCCTTCACGCGGGCCAGCAGCATCTCCGGATTCCGCACGCCGTCCAACGCCTTGCCATTCAACGTGTTCCACGCCGCAATCGCTGCTTCAAACCGCTGATAATCCAGATCACTCTGTGCCAGCACCTGTTCCACATCAGGCAGATACACTTTCAAACCCTTGTCCGAAATCCAGCGGATCGTCTCGAACTGCACGTCCGCATTCTTGTCCTTCAGGAAGACCGGAATCCACGTTGCCGACTCCGCCTGGGCCAGCTGCAGCGCCAATACCGCCTGCACCCGTTCCGCAGGCGACCACTTCATGACCTCCGCGGGCGTCCACTTTGACGCTTTATGAGACAACGCCACCAGGGCCGCCCGGGCCACAAAGGGATCCTCGTTCTGTGCCAGCTTCAATAGTTCCTTCACGGATTGGGTCGCATGTCCGCTCCGCAGATCCGCGGCCAGCTTCGCCTCTTTCGTCGGCGGTTCCAGTTCCAGCGGCCCCACCCAGTCGGCTTTCGTCAGGTCAATCTCGAGCTTCCACACCCGCCCGTAACCATGCGCCTGGTACCGTCCATCAACCCAGTCACACAGATACCAGGTCATGACCGGCTGATTCTCTTTAGGAGAAGCCCCGTCCCGTGGGGCGGCCCCGACCCTTGGGTCGGCTGCGATACAACTCGGTCGAAAATAACGGCCCCCTTTTACAATCGTGATCGGCTTCGAGGTGAAACTCGCTCCCTGTTGCGTGAGCGGAAAAAAGTCGACGCTGTGATCGCCCCACGAAGGGACCAGCAGACCTCGGCCCAGCGGTGCGATCCCACACGGTGCTTCACCCGAAGGATGAATCATCGGCAGCGTGCCCCGCAGTTCGCCATTCCAGGCCACAAACGGATGATGGGCTTCCGAACCGTATCCCCGCTCGTACCCATAATCGCCCCCTTCGACAATATGCAGCACGCGACACGGCGGCCGTTCACCGGGATCATTCTCCGCAGCGAAAATCTCACCATCCGCCCGCACACAGATACCAAACGGATTCCAGAATCCCTCCGCAATCCGCTTCAGCTGTTTGCCGTCTGCAGTACAACGGAAGATGCCCCCTTTGCCCGCGCCGGTAATCTTCGTCCCGTCGGTCCCCGTCAGCGTCCAGTCCTTGGCGAAGTTTTCACCGATCGCAAAAATCAGCTTCCCCTGGTTATCCCACGCCAGCCCTTCCAGACCGTTGTGCGGATAGTCTGCTTCACTCTCGAGCACCGCGATGTTCTCTTCGACGTCCGCCTTCCCGTCGCCGTCGGTATCCTTGATCCGCAGAATCCGGTCCCGCTCCGCCAGGTACACCCAGCCATCCGGCCCCAGTTCCAGGTCCATCGTCGCGTCGGTCGCGTTGTAGAACACCTGTCGCTTCTGTGCCCGTCCCGCTTTGTCCAGATCGGAAAAGATAAGGATCTCATCGTGCTCCGGACCTTCATAGTCGTCGGGCCGAAAATGCGTATGCGTCGCCACGACCCAGACCCGCCCCTGTTCGTCCACATCCACACCGGTCGGCGTCGACAACTGAGGCTGCTCAGCCACCAGCGACAACGTCACGCCCGGCTGCACCGCTTTCACCTGAGGGGGACGGTCGTCCGCCGGACTTTTGTCCGCAGCGTGAGATGACGAGACCAGCATAGACGTAACTAACAACACAAACAGCGACAGCGATTTCATGATGATCTCTCTTTTGAGGGCAGGGGGTGGGCAGTATCTGCAGGCAGCCATCAACGGCTCCTTATAAGCTAACGCACCGCCCCGCCCGAGGCAACCGATTCTCACCGCCCGGCGGATGATCATCGTCGCACCACTGACGAAACCCGCACTGCGCACCGGGCACACCTGCACTTGCTGCTGAAATTGAACTTGATCAGCCCCCGCCGAAGCGTATTGTAGTTCCCTTCTGGCTCGCGCGCGAGGCACGTCGCCGAGCACCGAAACACGCCCTACCTCTGACCGAAGTTCACCTGCACCTCCGCCGAATTTCACCGTCTGTCTACCGAAACACCCCGCACTACTTCGCCAAGTCCACCTCGCCCAGTTCAGGGCACACCAGGACAAACCCCGGCCGAACAAGGACAAAATCCAGGCCACACCAGGACAAAATCCGGCCACATCGGGACAAAATTCTGTCTTGACCCCCTCACGCCGATGAAGAAGATAACAGCCAACACCCAAGCAAACATCACCACAAACCCACACAGCCCCACCCCGTTTCAAATAACAGATCATGTCAGCCAACAATCCCATAACCAACTCCCCAACCCCAAAAGAAAATTAGCCACCGAGTATCAACACCGGTTGAAACGACTTAGCTATGGCCCATACAAAAACAGAACCAGCACCATCCCATGAGCGGCAAGGCGCTAGCCGCCGGTAACCAGGGTCGACGCTGCATAAACCACCGGTGGCTAGCGCCATTCCGCTCACAGAAACGAAGTCATCAATCCAGTGAGCGGCAAAGCGCCAGCTGCCGGTAACCAGTGTCGACACCGAACACAACACCAGTCACAAAACGTATCCCACCCACTACCAGCTACCCCCAAACCGTTTTCGTGTCTTTCGAGCCTTTCGTGGTAGAAAAAAAACGGGTAAGCCCGAATGCAATTCGGGCCGAGCGCAGCGAGCAGGAAACAGACAGTGTTGCGTCCCTGAATAGAAATCCTGGTTTACAGTCATCCCACCAAATCAGCCACAACCAGATTCACAACTCCCCAACCCCAAAAGAAAATCAGCCGCAGGGCCTTAGCCCCGGTTGAAACGACTTAGCTAAAGCCCATGCAAAAGCAGAGCCACCGCCAGCCCCTGAGCAGCAAGGCACAACCCGCAGGTAAAAACGGTTGACGCTGCATAAACCACCGGTGGCTAGCGCCATTCCGCTCACAGAAACGAAGCCACCAATCCAGTGAGCGGCAAAGCGCTAGCTGCCGGTAACCAGGGTCAACACCGAATACAACACCAGTCACAAAAGGTATCCCACCCACTGACAGCTCCAACCAGAATCGTTTCGTGCCTTTCGTGAATTTCGTGGTAGAAAAACAAACTCCAAACACCCATTCTACCCATCGGCACCGCCCCACCAACGTGAACATCGCGCATCATTTCCGCCGCGACTGATACCGCACGGCCCCCGCCAGGCAGGCCAGCAACAACACCCCGGCCGTAATCACGGCCGTCATTTGAACAAGAGAAACCAGGCTATTCATCATTCACTCCCGCGTGTCAAAAACCATCAAACAAGTCTGCAGACAGTATCGCCCCGACAGGTAAAACCACGCTGAAGGAAATCTAAAATATCCTTCATCTAAAAAAATAAGCCCCCAGACTGATTCCCAAACGTAGGGGCAGCCCTGTGTGGCTGCCCGCCGAACCAAATGACCCGTATAACTCCCCCCACATCTCAATCAGACAGCCTCCCTGAGCGGCAAAGCGCTAGTAACTCCGCTCTTAAGTTCGTTCTCACCAGAAAGAATATTTACGCCGTCTTCCTGTTTTTTGTAGACCACCAGATTACTGGTGACAAAAATGCTCTTCCGAGGTCTGATGAGGAATCTCACCTCACCCACCAGAAC